>DATESY010000080.1:0-6344 GCA_035283865.1 Saccharimonadales bacterium (SeqCode) | reverse complement strand
TGAATTTAAGAACAACTGGCTGTGGGCCAAGCTAATGGGTCTGGGCATCCTAACAATATTGATACTGGTAGTTGGTTTTGTACTGCTTATAATTCCTGGCATCATCCTGCTTTGGCGGCTGTTTCTAGCCCCTTATATTTTGGTTGATAAGAAAACCGACGTAATGAGTGCTCTGAGCGACAGCTGGAACATGACCAAGGGTTACGCTTGGCCGATTTACAGCATCCTGCTGTTTAGCTTTGTCTTGTCATTAACAGCTATTTTCCCAATAGTTGGTGGCCTGATGGCCTTTGTGTTGGGTACAGCCTATGCCGTAGCACCGGCGCTGCGCTATCAGGAAATTAAAAAGACTCTTTAATGAAGAAAAACTTCTGGTGGGGATGAAAGGACTTGAACCTTCACGCCTTTCGGCACTAGTTCCTAAAACTAGCGTGTATACCAATTTCACCACATCCCCGTGACCGGTGTTATTTTACTATTTTTTGCGGTAAAAGACTAGGTTGGTTCCGTGTTGTGATTTTATGCTGGTTTTGTTTCTAAATGTTTCACTCTCTTTTCGAGGCGGTCAGTCCGGTCAGACGTAGCTTGGCTAATGTCCCTAGCGTGGCTGGCATCTGTTTCTATAATATCGAGCTGGTTTTCTATTCCATCCAAGCGGTCATTGACAATTTCGAATTGGTCACCCACGGCACCTAGAACTTCTTGGGTGGCCGAGCCTACTACATCTGTGACTATTTCCTTAACAATCCCAGGTGTAATTTCCTTGATTGCATCTTCTACATCCGATTTTGTTGCTGGAGTATCATTCGTTTTCATTAATACTATTATACCCCTGTTTTTAGCCTTTTGAAACCGTGTTTTGTGAGTTGTTTTTGCAACAATTTTTAACTTTTTGCAGTAGGCGACTAGTTGAGATTGGTGATAGCCCGCAGTGTTGATACCTTTTGAGCCAAATGCGGATATTTCTTAAGGTTCTCTTTTTTATCAATAAACATCTGTGCCGCGTTACGGGCAGTGGCAATCAATTTTGTATCTGTTAATTTTGCGACTCGCAGATCAAGCGCCCCATGCTGCATAGTGCCGTAAATAGCACCTGGGCCCCTTAACTCTAGATCCAGCTCCGCTAACTTAAAGCCGTCAGTCGTGTCTTCTAAAGCCCGTAACCGCTGGCTCGGTGCCTTGCTGTCGCTAAGCATCAGGAAGCAATAGCTTTGGTGGGCACCACGCCCAACCCGGCCGCGCAGTTGATGGATTTGAGCCAGTCCAAACCGTTCAGCCCCCTCAACTAACATAATAGAGGCGTTTGGTACATCTATTCCAACTTCAATAACCGTGGTGCTGACTAAGATATCGTATCGATGGTTTAAGAAAGCTTGCATGATTTCATCTTTCTGCGCTGATTTCAGCTGGCCATGCAGTAGAGCAATTCTTCGATCCCTAAATTCTTTGTTACTAACCCGTTCGTAGACCTCTTCGGCCGATAACCCTCGACTAGTCTCACTATCTGTTATTAGTGGGCAGACAATAAACATCTGGCGGCCGGCTGCCAGTTGTTTATCTATCTGGGCATTCAGCTGTGCCCGGGAGTTAGGCGAGCAGATTTTAGTAGCCACTGGACGGCGGCCTGGCGGCAGCTCATCAAGGATGGAAATATCCAGTTCGCCATAAAGAGTTAGAGCAATGCTTCTAGGTATAGGAGTAGCGCTCATATGCAGCACATGGGGCATGTGTCCTGCTTTAGCCTGCAGTTTCTTGCGCTGGGCCACACCGAAACGGTGTTGTTCGTCAATGATGACTAACCCCAACTTATGCATATCGACACGCTCAGAGATTAGGGCATGGGTGCCAACTATAAACTTAATATCCCCAGAAGCTATCTTATCCCTGGCTAGCTGCTTCTCTTTGGGCTTAAGCCCCCCGATCAGCAGCCCCACCTGGCCGTCGTAACCAACAGTTTCTAGCAGCTTGTACAGTGTATCGGCGTGCTGGCGGGCCAAAATCTCTGTGGGAGCCATTAAAGCGGCCTGGAAGCCTTGCTCCATAGCCATCAGTGCCGCCATGGCGGCAACAACCGTCTTACCGGAGCCAACATCGCCTTCCAGCAAGCGGTTCATGGGCTGGGTTTTATCCATATCCTGGTAAATCTTCCAAACAGCCCTTCGCTGGGCATCAGTCAGCTTAAAAGGCAGTTTAGACACAAATTCTTTAGCCAACTGTTCTTTAAAAGGTATGGCGATAGATTTGTCTTTATACAGCTCAGACTTGTTAAGCAGCGCCGCTAGGCTCAGCTGAAAGACTTCTTCAAAGCCAAGTCGCCGCTGGGCTTTTTCTAGATCTTCAGCGCTAGAGGGAAAATGCATCTGCAGGGCAGCAGTTTTGTAATCGATCAGCTTCTCTTGCTCAAGCAGCCAAGACGGAAGGTGCTCGGGCATATCTTTGACAATATCTGCCGCTGAGCGTACCAGCTTTCTGATCTGGAAAGACTTTAAACCTCTAACTTCACGGTAGATGGGAATGATACGGGCGGTGTTGATCGGAAAATCGCTGATTAGCTCAACTGATGGGTTGGCAATAGAAAAACGGCCGCGCCGAAGAGCATAGGGGCCGGAAATATAATAGGCTTGGGCATGTTTAGTGGCATCTGCCCGGTAGGGCTGATTGAACCACACTAGGCGCACGCTGCCGGTTTCATCACTAGCAATGGCTTCTGTAATATGCATACCACGGCGAACATAACGGCCTTTGACTTGACTGATTTTGGCTCTAATGCTCACTACCCCCGGGCGGATTTGCTCTAGTGGCACGACATTGGAATAGTCCACATAGCGGCGGGGATAGTTTTCGATCAAATCACCAATAGTTTTAACGCCCAATAAACCTAGCTTTTCAGCTAGTTCATCGCCTACCCCTTTAAGTTCACTAATTGGCGAATTTAAACTCATAAGAATAGTATAGATTGATTTATCTTGAAAATACTCCTAATCTACAGACAGCTTGGATAAATTACCTACTTATATACCTACTCACATTCCCCAGCGCCAAGAAGCTGTTGATCTCGGCCTTCATTTTTACGGTGAAGTTAGAGAAGTCTATAAAGACGCTGATGAAGATGAATTTGAAGCAACTCTGCTGTTTATGCTTGGCAGGCTAAATAACGTCGTTACTACTCGCCAGGAGCCCTCATCCGGAGAAATTCTCGGTACATGTATTAGCATGATAACTGTGGACACAGATAAGATAGTCTTAGCTACACTTGTAGAGAGAGCACACTGTCGTAACAAACGTTCATATAGTCACCAGGTAAAGAAAAGCTCGAAAAGAGAGGCCGCCACCATCCACCATTGGAATAAGATGATGGCTAGCCGACCTATTTCTTCTTAAGACGTAACCAAACACTGGGCCCGAAGTAAAGGGGTGCCAACATTGGCTGTAACAGCTTTTCTAGCCCCACCCGGATGTTTTTACCAAGTAGCCGTTTAAGAACTGGTGAGCGCAGGTTCGACCCGGATAGGACTGCATCGACTTCAAAGCCGGCCTCATTTAGTAGTTTAATAATGGTCTTTGGATGATGGTTGACGAAAGGTATTTCACCAGCCTTTTTACTGGCTTGACTACTAATATCTACCGGCTTTTGGGGCACCCGCTTACCTTTGACGGCATAACGAACACGGTTCAGGAAATGAGCATCATTAGCAAATTCCAAGATAAAAGTACCACCTGGCTCTAGAACACGGGCAATCTCTTTAAACTCGGCGCTAGGGTCCGGCAGATGGTGCAGTACTCGCACCACTAGAACTAGATCGACTGAAGCAGCTGGCATTTTCAGGTTGGCTGCCTGCAGTTTCTTCTGTTCAACTTGCGGGGTGTCCTTCAGATAAATCTTGGCGATGTCCAGCTGTTGCTGGGAGGGTTCGGCCAGGGTGACTTTATCGGCATAAGTAGTCAAAACTTTGCTGAGGCGGCCATAGCCGCCACCGACATCAACAGCGTGTTTAAAGTGCCGGCCTTTAAGTAGCCGTTTAAGAGCCATGCCTTCGGCCACATGCTCATATTCGCGGCCAGCCCAATAATCCTGGTAATTATATTTAGGGTCGTCATATTGATCGGCCTTTTTAAGCGCCTTTTTCGTCGTTGTCTTGGCCATTATTCTAACTCTACTAAAGCTGAATCCTTATAGGCTTTGCCGCGGCGCAGTAGCAGCCGGCCATTTTGATAATCACTTTCCTCAAAGTTTTCACGCTCGATACTCTGACCATTTAGATAGACCGCGCCAGAAGTTAACAGTCGTCGAGCTTCAGAATTAGAGCTAGCCAGTCTGGTGGTAGCAAGAGCTTCGATTACCGAACCATTGACGTCAGATTTGGCTGAAGATAATTCTTTTCTAATCTCTTCAAGTTCTTCTTGGGTAGCTTCCCCTATAGATACTTGACCTGTTAAGTATTTTGTCACTCCCGTAGCCGAGCCACTTTCCCGCTCGCTATGGACTAACTTAGTAACTTCTTCAGCCAGTACTTTCTGAGCATTGCGCTTAGCCGGATCAGCCTTATGATCGGCTATCACCTGCTCTATCTTGTCTTTGGGCAGCAACGTAAAAATCTTTAAATAATCTTGCACGTCTTCATCATCGACATTAATCCAAAACTGGTAAAACTGTGTCGGTGTAGTCTTGAGTGGGTCAAGCCACACCGAACCTACCTCACTTTTACCAAACTTAGCCCCAGTGGCTTTATTGACTACCAGCGGCATGCTCAGGGCATGAACTTCCTGACCCTCTTTTTTGCGAATCAAGGATACCCCTGAGAGCATATTACCCCATTGGTCTGAACCGCCAATCTGCAGCACAACCTTATGGGTTTTATATAGCTGCCAGTAGTCATAACCTTGGACCAGCGAATAACTAAACTCGGCGTAGCTGATGCCGCTGCCGCCTTGGCCCATGCGCTCAACCACAAAATCCCGCTGCATCAGTTCGGTCATCGAGAAGCTTTTACCCACCTCACGCAAAAAATCCAGGTAACGGACATCTTTAAGCCAGTCGTAGTTATCAACTGGAATATATTCTTTACCGGAAAAAAGTTTATTGATCTGGCCCTTAATAGCTTCAATGTTTTTTTGGATTTCTTCTCTGGGTTTGAGCTCCCTCTCTTGGGTTTTACCGCCCGGGTCACCGATTAAGCTAGTGGCACCACCCGCTAGTAAAACTGCCTTCCAGCCAGCGTCTATTAACCTACGTGCCAGGATCATGGCCGCCAGGTTACCAATTGTCATAGAGTCGGTTGAGGCATCGATGCCGTGGTAAAAGCTTTGGGGCTTATCCAACCAGGTTATATCTTCAAAAGTCTTGTCTTTAATCAGGCCGCGCCACGTTAAATCTTCACTTAGTTTCATAAGCTATTTCTCAGCCCTTTTTATCATGATTATCAACTAACAGTATACCCTAAAGTTCTACCTCAGAATGAATAAGCATTTTGCTATAATAGCTAGTTAGTAAATTATGGTTAAGCGAAACTGGAGAAGGTCTGGCAGTGGCCGGCGCCGGCGAAGTCCGGGTAAATATGTGACCACCAGATCTGGCCGTGTCCTTAAAGTCCAGCGCTCGCTTGGTGAACACTGGACAGCTATGAAAGAAGGTAAATCAGTGCGTAAGGTCAGCCGTATGCGCGGCTTGCCTAAATCGCGTTTTAAAAGGTTTTTTTGGCGGCTTGACCCTCGCCGGCAAGCCGAATACTGGTTCAGCCGTGACGGGGCTATTGCCGCCCTGAAAATCACCGGAATTACCATTGTCGCTATTTTTGTTTTGACACTCGGTGTCTTTGCTTATTTCCGAAAGGACCTGCCAGATATTAGTGTCACCGGTAATAAGCTGGGTGGCAGCATTAGCTACTATGACCGGACCGGACAGCATCTGCTGTGGCAGGATTACGACGCTGTTAAGCGGGTGCCGGTACCGGGCAATGAGATCTCCCAGTTTGTTAAAGACGCCACTGTAGCTATTGAAGACCGTGATTTCTATAAACACCGCGGTTTTGACATCCGCGGCATTGCCCGGGCGGCCTTTAACGACATCTTTAAAAGGGGCTCTACCCAGGGTGGTTCAACTATTACCCAGCAGCTGGTGAAACTCAACGAGAACTGGACCGCCCAGCGCAGCTTAGGGCGTAAAATTAAAGAGGTTATCTTAGCAGTTGAGCTGGAGAGGAGCTATAAAAAGGATGAAATCTTAACCGGCTACCTTAATGCCGCCCCTTATGGCGGCGTTGACTATGGCGACCAGGCAGCCGCTTCCGATTACTTCCATAAACCGGCTAAGGACTTGAACCTGGCCGAGTCGGCGATGCTGGCGA
>DATESY010000079.1:0-3094 GCA_035283865.1 Saccharimonadales bacterium (SeqCode) | reverse complement strand
AGAAAAAGCTAAGTTACACACCATGCAAGCCGAGCTCAAGGTTTTCGAGAAATCCCTAAAACTCTAGGTATTTTTTGATCTTATCAATACTATCTTCGGGATTATCTTCATCAAACCACAGTACCTGCCAGCCGGCCTGGTCAGCAGCTGTTAAAAACGACCTGGTGTCGTCAACCAGCAGGATCTCACCTACCTCTGCCGCCGCCAGTTCCTGGGCCAGTTCATAAATCTTTGGCTCGGGCTTCACGGTCTCTACCTGACAGGAGTCAACGATAGTTTTAAACTCAACATCCGGAATTAGTCCCTTGCGCCTAAGCTCATCAATAAAGCCGGCGGCATTATTGCTCAAAATCCCAATCTCATAATGCTGCGCACACCAGCGCAGCAGCTCGTCCATGCCGGGCATGGCCTGGACGTTCTCCATGTAATATTTGTGCCAATCAAAGACGCTGGCACCTAATTCTTTAGAGATCTCCTGGTCAAAGTCTTCCAGACTGGTGCGCCCGCTGCATAGCCCCTCATTATGGCGCCAAAACAGTGTTTCAATAACGTCTGCGGCTACACCAAGGTCCTGGGCAGCTTCAGTAAAGGCTCGTTGGTAAAAGCGTACAAGAGTTCCATTAACGTCAAAATAAACGAACCTTACCCCTGTTTTGGAACGTTTTTTACTAGCAGTTGAAGCAGAAGAGCTTAAGCTCTTATCGACAGTTTCTAATAGTTCCTGAAGCGCTGTGCCGGTAGCCGCTGCTATGTGGGCGACCGTAAAGACACTGGGCGAGCGGATAGCCCCGCGTTCAATCTTAGCCAGGGTAGAGTAACTAAGGCCAGCTTTTTGGCACAGCTCCTGTTGGGTTAAGCCAGCCCTTTTTCTAGCTAGCTGCAATCTTTTCCCTAGTGCCTGCTCATCCATAGCACCACCTAAAACTCCACCTCATATGGCCTTATAATACTGGTTTTAGGTCGCTTAGCCAAGAAAATTTGTACTAAAAGGCTAGTTTTTTGGCCATCGCAGCCAGATCTGTATCCGAAGCTGGTCTTGGTACAGCCCTATACTCTGCCATATTGTTGAAAGGAAAGACGTGTACATGAGCATGATCAGGTATGTGAACCCCTACTATCTGTAGGCCTACCCGACCAGGGGTCAGAACCTTGGTAATACGATCAGCAACTTTCTTGACTGTTTTCATCAGTGCTTCGTAGTCTGCGTCAGGCAAATCCCAAATATGTAACTGCTTTTTAGATATTACTAATACATGGCCCGGTTGAATTGGTTCAATATCTAAAAAAGCCAAGGTTTTATTATCTTCATAAATCTTATGGCAGGGGATTTCACCTTTAATAATTTTAGTAAAGATACTGTCGCTCATAGGATTAAACCAAAAATTACAAACGAAAAGGCAAAAATAACCAAGCCGGCTATGGCGGCTGCCTTTAGCGACCTGACCGTGTTATTACCACTAGTTTGCTGAAAGTGGTTAAAAAGCCAGGTAGATGCCCCAATCGCCAACATCAAGCTAACCAAACCCTTACCCATATGTTTTATCATACCAGACTGGCATTTATATACATCATGATGTATACTAAAATTATGAAACGGACCCAAATATACTTAGCCCCCAACCAACATGACCGCCTAAAAAATATGGCCTTGAAAAAGCGCAGTAGTGTATCTGAGGTTATCCGTGGACTCATTGACGAGAAGCTAGATGCCACGTCTTTGGTTAGCGGTAAAAAACCGGCTTACCGCAGCGGTGGTCAATGGCTTTTAGCCCAGGCCAAGTGGGCCCAAAAGGCTGGAGGCTCTGGCCCACCCGACCTAGCCAAAAATATGGACAAATACCTCTATGGCAACTAGGGCCGATGTTTTTGTAGACTCAAACTTCTTGATTGCTTTATACAACCGCTCAGATAGCCTGCATGGCAGGGCGGCTAAAATAGCTAATCAGCTAGATCGAGATAGATCACAGCTGTACATATCAAATTATGTACTGCTTGAAGTTTTAACTGTCTTATCACAACGAGTTGGACGGGCTACGGCCATATCAGCTGGCCAGAGTATTCTTTCAGAGCCCCAAATCGCAAAAATTCATATTGACGAGGGCTTAAACACGTTAAGTTGGCGAACATTCCGAAACATCAAGGCTAAGAACGTGGGTTTTGTTGATTGCAGTATTTTGGCTGTTATGGGTGAGAGTGGTATTAAACAGCTGCTAACGTTTGACAGCAGCGACTTTGGACCTTTATGTAAAGAGTTTGGTTTCAGCTTGATCGGCTCTTAGCGGCTCTGCATAGCATCCAGCAGCACCGCAAAGATCATCCAAACCCGTTCATCTAAGCTTTTGCTGTGTGATTCATCCAAATAAAGGGCGTAGTGATCACGAAAGAGTGTTAGTTTCCGATACTCACCAACAGTTTTTTCTTTGGCGTAAATCGTAAAGTGAAACTTTATAGGGAAGGGGGCCTCATTAAGAAAGGGAATGAAGTTCCAAAACCGGCGGGCAATAGCAACAGATGTATTTGATTCACTGATTCTAAAAGCCAGCCTCTTAAACTCAGCATCGGAATATATGTTCCAAGTACTGCTAACTAAAGATTTCTTAAATTCCTTTTTAACAGTGGCCAAGTGCTTGCCGTCACTGTCTAGGATATCGAATTTGGGTGATATGTCCTGAATGTTACGAGCTTTGCTGAAGGCTAAAACTACTGATTGAGTACGGTCGCTATAGAGCGTGAATTGTTCTCTTAGTGCAAAAACTTTTTGCTTTACATAGGCCGCTAGTTGATCTTCCTTTAGTACCTGATACTCGTTTGCCCAAAGAGTAATCTTCTGATGAAGCTCAAACAGTTTCTTCACTCTCGAAGTATATATCAATGGCGGAACACACGGGTCTGGAACTCAGACCGTGTCTTATATCCTAACATTTTTGAGAAGTTAATGAGACAAATGGAACTGGCACAGTCTCAAAAGGCCATATAGTATTCTATTGATGCTGACAGAGGTAGTAATTATGGCGTTTTAACTGGTAAACCCAACCATATGGCCTAGAATTATCCTAATATATCTGGAACTCTCTGTAGCCCTTGATTTTGCTTT
>DATESY010000078.1:0-2463 GCA_035283865.1 Saccharimonadales bacterium (SeqCode) | reverse complement strand
GTCAATGAGATGCATTCAATATTTGGTACTGAAGTCGCTGAGCTACCAAAGCCCCTAGAAGATTATTACAAGCGCTACTTTATGAACCGGGCGGCCGTAGTTGCTTTTTCTCAGAGATATGAAAGTGAATTCACCAGCCGCAGCGCCAAGGCTGCCCAATATGAGAAACAAATAAAGGCCCTAAAAGCTAAAATAACGGCCAAGGAAGCTGAACTACGGGCCCAACTGGAGAGAATTAATGCCGAACAGGCTCGCCTGGATTCGTTGCGGGCTTCTGGCCAAACTGAGCAGTATAACACGGGTGTGTCGGCCTATAACGCTGAGGTTGATGCATATAACACTGGTGTGGCGCAGTTTAAGCGTGACGTTAATACATATAACTCCCTAGTTGAGCAATATAATGCCATTGCTGGTGAGCTTAAGCAGCTGTATGGGGCAATTGATACAAGACTCACGACTCAGCCCGCTCGGTAAATACTTAACAAGTCAAGTATTTAGTTGTTGGACTGATTGACTGGTTGACTGGTAGACTGTTTTTATGGCAAAAAGGGCGGCTGTTAAATATGCCTGCACAAGTTGCGGTGCAGCCAGTTCAACCTGGACTGGTCGCTGCCAGATTTGTGGCGAATGGAACACTCTTGCCGAAGAGGTGGATGTCTCTAACATCAGTACTAAATCCAGCGGTCATAAACTCAAACTTGAATCAGTCACCCAAGCAGCTACTTCTAAAACGCCACGGATTAAGACCGGCCTGGCTGATGTTGATGAAGTGCTGGGTGGTGGTCTGGTAGCCGGCAGTGTTAATCTACTGGCTGGACAACCCGGTATTGGTAAAAGTACTCTCTTGCTACAAATTGCCTACAATGCTGCCAAAAGCCATAAAGTGCTATTTGTCAGTGGTGAAGAATCGGCCCGCCAAGTAGGTATGCGGGCGGAGCGGCTGGGGACGCAGCATAAAGCCCTGCAGCTGGCTGTTTCATCAGTGGCCAATGATATCGCCACCACTATCTCAACCGGAGACTTTGATGTTGTGATTGTCGATTCAATTCAAGCCGTAGCCGTTAATGAGCTAAATTCAGCCCCTGGTACGGTTAGCCAGATAACCGGCTCTACCCAGCTGTTAAGCGTCGCTGCCAAAACGACTAACACCGCCCTTATTTTAGTCGGCCATGTGACCAAAGAAGGCTCAATTGCCGGACCAAAGGTTCTGGAACACATAGTCGATGTAGTGCTGCAGCTGGAAGGTGACCGCTACGGCGGCTTTAAGATCCTGCGGGCCAGTAAAAACCGCTACGGAGCGACCACTGAGGCCGGTATTTTTGAAATGACCGACAAAGGCATGATGCCGGTAGATAACCCCTCCGAAGCCTTACTGGCTGAGCGCCAGATCAGCGACGGCTCCATCGTCCACGCTACTATGGAAGGCAGCCGCCCGCTACTGGTCGAAGTCCAGGCCCTAGTTAACCCCACCAGCTATGGTTACCCCAAACGCACCGCCAGTGGCATTGATCTCAACCGGGTCAATTTATTAATCGCCATGCTGGAGCGCCGCACTAAGCTCAAACTGGCCGACCGGGATATTTACGTCAACATCGTCGGTGGAATAAGGCTTAACGAACCAGCTGCCGATTTAGCTATCTGTATGGCTATCGCCAGCGCCGCCAAAGGCATGCAACTCAAGAAAAACGCCGTGGTTTTTGGTGAAGTTGGCTTATCCGGTGAAGTCCGTCATGTGCCCTATCTAGAAAAACGGCTGGCCGAAGCTAAGAAACTGGGCTTTGAAGCAGCTATTGGTCCGGCGTTGCGCTTTGGTAAAAAACCGGCTCTGCTGATGCCGGTGAGTAGTGTCCGCTCGGCACTTAATAGCTTTTTAGAAAAGGATTAGAAGTTAATCGTTATTGTTGCGGCCGTTACCGGTTTATGATGCTTTGAATAACACCGCCTCCACCGCCACCTCCAGTACCGCCTCCGCCTGGGGGAGCTACGGCTGGTGGACTGTAGGTTATGGTAGCCGTGTCACTGATGGCATCATAAAGCACGCTGTCAATCACTTGAGCCGTGACGCTGTGGCTGCCAGCGGTTACGGTATAGCTAAATGAACGGGTGGCAGGCGATTCGGTCAGATCAGTATAGGTTCTAATTACCTGGCCATCGACGCTGAAGTTAATGGTACCGGGGTACTGAGGGTAGCTGGCGTTACTAAACGCATGGCTACCGGCAGTTGCCGTAGCAGTCAGGGTATAGGTGCCATCTTTGTTATCGGTGGTGGTTAGGGTGATGGCCGGTTTTTGGTCACTACAGTTGTGTATATCATCTGTAGCAGTAACGCTACCGCTGGCTATAGCATTAGCGCCGTAGAAGATGTCAATGGAGAATTGATCGGCGTTGGTATTGCCGGAAACTTTTTGCTTGGCTAGTTCTGGTGTACAGTCGGTAGCTATCTTATTAGACACCTTATCTAGC
>DATESY010000077.1:0-5604 GCA_035283865.1 Saccharimonadales bacterium (SeqCode) | reverse complement strand
TCGCCTTAACAGGGCGGTACTCTACCATTGAGCTACTCCGGAATAAAGCTAGGAAGATTCTTATCAATTCAAAGTACTAAGACAGTCTACACTTGTATTATACCTGCTTCAACCTCTCTGTGGGGGTTGATGAAGCTAAATATTCCCAACAGTGTTTTGTATTCAAAGAATATGAGAGCATAATTTTAGTTAAGTATTAAATAAAGAGGAATAAATAATGGGCCAATTTAACGAACGACTTTTTGAGGCTGGTGGGGAAACTGGCCATCCTTATCGACTATGGAAGCGTGACGGTGTGGATTTTGAAATGCCAGATTTAGATTTAGCTCAGCGGACTATAAGTCAATCAGGACGAGAGGTAGTTATGGGCGCTTTAGATCGTGTCGGTCATGTTGGGGTAATTAGAGTTAAGCCGGAACTGGACGAAGAAGTTAAACAAAACCTTGGTGCCTTAGGAATTGGCGAAGAGCCATATGATTCGTCTCATCATAGTTAATTTGTGTTAAGATAAATCCACATTAACAAATAAATAGCTGGAAGCCTGTGAAACTCAGGCACTGTGCCGCAACGGTTAAAGTCCGATACAGCTTTAAAAAATCTCCCGAGCAGGAGTAGAAGCTTAACTTGTTAAGTATCTTTTGACCCCTGCCCAGAGTAGGGGTATTTTAATGTCAACGACCGGAGCGCTTGGACCAAAATTTGAATATCGGTACTACGAAGCTATGCGCCGAGCAGCGCTAGCTCCTGCAATAGGTGCAATAGGGGTTGAAGGTGTCCAGGAAGCCCAGCTGCAAAAGCTTAAGAAGCGTCGGAAAGTTGAACTTCAAAGCACCTTAGCCGAAGGCTTACGACCTGACAATATTCGCAGTATTATAGATACCCATTATCCAATTGAGATGGTTGATGGGCGATTAGTTGCTACTGATGATGAACCTCTAGAAGACATGCTTAATCGGGCTCTTGTTGAAGATACGAAGCTGGCTGATCAAGATGAATTTTTCGCTGAGTTTTTGCCCCAGGTAGCAAGACATGAACTCAATGAACTACACCAATGGGAGGCTATGGTGCGGGGGGAAACAGGATACAACACCCTAGTTACCTTATCCCCCTATAGAGAAGAATATGATGATGGTTCAGATGAAGCACATCAAAAGTTAATGAGAGCCGCACAAAAACCCTATTGGCGCCGTGGCATGTTTAGAGTAGCGCACGCACGAGACGGCAAACTACACGTCTTTAATTACTCGGTTGATAATTCCAGCGTGGAGCTTATGGCTCAAGCCGCTAAGGAGAAGTTAGGCTATGAGTTTCAAGCTAAAAATTCTGTTGACATGCTGGGCGAGCGCATTCCGCTGCAAATCGACGATGACTCATGGCGATTTATCGCACCGGGCCTAGTTGCCGAAACCGATAATATACTAGCTGAAAGACATGGTGGGATATGGAGGCATGGTTATAATCCCGAAGCTGGCATACGAAGAGCCCAGGCTTTCGTAGAATCACAAACTCATATCGTTGATTCACTGATTAGTCTCAATGAGCAGCTAGCATCCAAATATTCCACATTTGAGACCTATAGCGCTGCATTCGAGCTGAAACTTTACGACTGTCTGGCTCTGCTTGAAAAGCGGTTAGAGCTGGGGCGTGAAGATGAGCTTATCGTTGATTACGAAGCTGCTTCCGGTGGCGCTGGCTCTATGGCTAGAAGCGAAGGTAAAACCTACGATGCTTGTGGTATGATAATTGGCCACGGTCAAACTGAAAGTGCCAGCGCATCGCAAAAAACTGGCTTTGAATCACTGAAGCGTTTAGAAAATAAGAAAATCTCGTGCTATGCTTGCAAAAACGAGGTCGTAGTACCTAAAAGGGACCTAGATAAAGGCAGGCTTTCCTGTAAGCACTGCGGCTATTGGCTGGATGTTTGTACCGGTAAAAGCGGTTTTAGAAAAGGCTTCGAAAAAATGGCCCAAAAAACTTTTGATGCGTTTGACATATTGGCAGCCGGTATTCGGCGCGCTGGCGCTGAAATTCGGCGAAGTAAATGGCTTGCCAAACGCAAAACTGTACAGACAAACAGCGAGAAAAAACAGATTGATTTATTAGTAATGCAAGAAGAGGCAGAAATCGAACAGCTTAAAATGATAGCCTAGGTTTTTGGTTTGGCCAGTGAAGCCATGCCAGAGACGATGGCGTGGCCCAGTTTTTTGTTTTGGGCTTCGCTGAGTTTTTCCAAAGCGCCGTAGTGCTTTTCCAAGTATTTCAAATGCCTCTTCCGCTGTTTGGCAAAAGCGCTTTTAGACAGGCCGGACTTACCGATAAACTCACTGACTTTCTCGCTACCTATGTAATGGGGCAGTACCACATAGCTGGCGCCGGCTTGATAATATTTTGCCGCCTCTAGTGGGTCATCGGCATGGACAATGATGACTGCCCGTGGGTTTTTATGCTTCAGGTGATCAAGCAAAAAAGCATTAACCTGAAAATCGGGGACTGTCGATACCACCAAGCGGGCCCGTTCCACGCCAGTTTCATCTAACAGTTCAACATCGGTGGCATCACCGTACAAATAGTTGATTTTACGGTGTATTAAGACGTCAATGATTTCCGGGTCATAATCTATCACCACGTACTTTTTGCGCAGTTTTTTAAACAGGCTGACGAATTCGTGGCCGCCACGCTGGTAACCGAATAAGACTAGTTCGTAGTTTGCTTCCGGTTTGGTCTCGCCCTGAGTCTTACTGCGTTCAAAAATATTCAGATAATTCGCAAAGTTTGCGTATAGTTGGTTGCCGAAGGTTACCAGGTAAGCGGAGATAGCTATTGATATGAGGGTTATTATGGTCAGTACGCTAACTACCGGCTGGCCAACCAGACCCTGTACGGCCGCCAGAACAATTATTATTTTTGAAAGTTCACCAACATTAGATAAAGCCAGACTGGTTTTAAAACCCGTCCTTTTTGTATAACCTAAAACTCCCAGCGTGATAAGTGTTGTTAATGGTTTAATGGCAACTACTATGAATACGGCGGCGGTTATCAGCCAGAAGTATTGGCTGAAAATAGAAAATGAGACTTCCGTTCCTAGGGCAATAAAGAAAACTATGATAAAGAAATCACGCAAGGGACGCAGCCGGGAAGAAATTTCTTGGGCGTACGGCATAGTTGCCAGCAATACACCGGCTAAAAGAGCGCCGATTTCCAAGCTAAAGCCGGCTTTAGCCAACAGCGTCGCTCCGCCGAGCCCCCAGGCAATAGTGAACAAAAAGAGCGTTTCCTGCTCGCCGGCGATAAATTTTTGAAATCTAGGTAAAATATGTCGGGTGACCCAGTACATAACTGAACCAATCACCACTCCCTTTATTGATAAACTTGCTAAATTGCCCAGCGCCAACCCTTCGACGTTATTAGCTGAGGTGATTAAAATTAAGGCAATAGCCGCGGCAATATCTTGGACCAATAAAGTACCAATAGTTAGCTTGCCATGTAAGCGGCCCTGTTCTTTATGGTCGCTCAGTAATTTAAGACCTATTACCGTGCTGTTAATAGACAGTGCAAAAGCTACTATTAAAGCTTCGGTACCGGATAGGCCGAGCGCTGTACAGATAAACCAGCCAATAGTAGTGATGGATGAAATTTGCACCAGGGCGGTGGCAAGCGAGGTTTTGCCCACCTCGCTTATCACCTTTAGATTCATGCCCAATCCAACAATAAAAAGCAAAATGGCTATGCCAATTTCATTAACGAAAGCCAAGCTATTGGGCGCATTACCTATCCCAAGCAAGGCCGGGCCAACAATAATACCGGTAATTATATGCCCGACGATTAGCGGCTGGCCGATCCAGCGCATAAACATGGCAACCGCCGTGCCGATAGCGATAATGACGCTCAGACCGAAAAACACCTCATTCATTGCTTATAGATTACAGCATAAGAAGTATAAAGGGCTACTAGCTTTGGTATGATTAGGTAAATGCCTAAAAGTCACAAAAACTACCTAGATCCTGAATTGACGGTCGTGGATCAAGTTCATCAGTTTGAAAAAAGATGGCGCCATTGGCACTACAAAAATACTGCGCTTCTGTTGCTGAGCTTAGTCATATTTTTCTATTTGGCAAAAACGCCAGTCGTGGACGACTTGATACAGCAGGCTGGCACCTGGGGATATATAGGTGCTTTTTTCGCTGGCCTGTTTTTTGTTTCAACATTTACGGCCGCCCCAGCCGCCGTAGTTTTATTTCATTTGGCTGATAGACTTCACCCGGTCGAAATAGCATTACTGGCTGGGATGGGCGGTGTTGTAGGCGATTACATAATTTTCCGTTTCATGAAGGACAAAATCTTTACTGAGCTTCGGTATCTGTTTTTAAAACACGGTAAGCCCATGAAAGCACTCTTTAAGAGTCCATATTTTGGCTGGCTGACACCAATTTTCGGCGCGCTGCTAATTGCCTCACCTATTCCCGATGAATTTGGTGTCAGTATGATAGGCTTGTCAAAAATAAGTACCCGGCAATTTTTGTTAATAACGTTTCTGCTTAATGTTGTCGGTATATTTCTTATTGTAAGTGCTGCCAGGTTGATTTAGTTTAGGCATAAGCATAAGCCTTTCTCTATAATAGCCATTATGCAGCTGTGGCATACGCTCAATATTCCTGAACTTTTCACCTCGTTAGGCTCCAATGAAGCCGGCCTGAGCAGCGAACAGGCAAACCATCGCCTTAGCCAGTATGGCTATAACCAGTTGCAGGAAAAGACAGCGCCTTTTTGGAAGAAACTACTAGAACCCTTTAAAAGCATATTTATTATATTGTTACTTGCCGCTGCAGCCATAAGCTTTGTCAGTGGTAAGAACCTTGACGGCACCATCATTTTGGTAATTATAGCCATTAATGCCGCCATTTATTACAGCCAGCAACACGCTACTAACCGCGTTATTAAAAGCTTAAAAAAACATTCCGAGCAATTTGTCGCCGTACTTCGGGACGGGCAAGTCGTTAATATTTCTTCTCATTGGCTTGTACCCGGTGATGTGATTATCTTGGCTGAAGGCCAAAAAATCCCGGCCGATGGCCGTTTGATACACCAAGATAACCTCAACATGGATGAAGCGGCCCTGACCGGTGAGTCTCTGCCGGTCAAAAAGGCCGTTAGCACCTTATCTGCCGATAAGCGGTTATATGAACGCGATAATATGGTTTTTACAGGGACTTACGTATTATCCGGGTCAGGCCGGGTCATGGTTACAAGTACGGGCTCCCATACCGAGTTTGGCGCCATAGCCAAGCTAGCTACTAAGCCTGAATCCAAAAGCCCGATGCAACAGAAAATCGACTTCATTGTCGGTCGGCTGATTAAAGTATTGGCGGCATTAGCTCTGCTGGTTTTTGCCCTTAGTCTGGCCCGGGGGATAGAGGTCAGTGAAGCCTTGCGTTTCGTCCTTTCCTTTAGCGTCTCGGCCGTTCCTGAAGATTTACCTATCGCCATGACCATTGTTTTTGTACTGGGTATGCGCCGGATGGCCTAGCATAACACACTGGTACGTTCGGTTAAAGCTATCGAAAACCTTTGCTTGATAACGGTTGTTGCTGCTGACAAAACCGGCAC
>DATESY010000076.1:0-5126 GCA_035283865.1 Saccharimonadales bacterium (SeqCode) | reverse complement strand
CCCTGGTTTTCCAGACCAGGACGCCCAGGCCTATGGGCAGCACAAAATGCAGCATATAGGGCAGATAAAGTACAAAGTCAAACCAGCGTACATAGCCGTGCCATAGCCAGTCCTGGAAGTATGTTGTCGGCAGGTTACCGAACAACAGCTTATCGATGTCCGGCGCTAAGGTGTAATTAACATGTGTATTGAGTTGGTCAGCAATGCTCCTGAACGATTCATAAACCAGCAGTACAAGCACAAATGGCCCGAAGCGCACTAGCATTGCCAGGGCCTGTTTAAAAATCATAAACAAGAAGACCATGAAAATAACGATTTTATCCGGTGTTGGGAAGCTGGGTGCTCGGACAAAGACGATTATTGAGGCAATAATGCCAACGACACCGATGATCTGCCCCAGTCTTTCCCTGTATTGTTTCACGCTTAATTATATTTTAACTTATTTGCTAGTCGCTATTTTGCTCAGACTATTCTCAGCTTAAGGTGTAAAATGTTAAGTACCTATGAGAATACTGGTCGTTGAAGACGAACATAAGATTGCCGGGGCTATTAAAAAAGGCCTGGAACAGGAAAAGTACGCCGTTGATGTGGAGTACGATGCCGATACTGGTTACGGCGCGGCTCTTAATGAACCCTATGATCTGATGATCATTGATCGCATGTTGCCTGGCAGTATGGAAGGCATGGACATTGCCCGCCGGCTGCGTGAAAAAAATATTCATACGCCGATTCTGCTTTTGACCGCTAAAGACCAGGTCCGGGACCGCGTAGCCGGCCTGAATGCCGGGGCTGATGACTACCTGGTTAAGCCTTTTTCTTTTGAAGAACTGCTGGCCCGGGTCAGAGCCCTGCTACGCCGACCGGCCGAGACTAAAGGCAACGTGCTCAAAGTTGGTGATTTATCCCTTGATACCACCAATTATGAACTCAAGCGTGGTGGCAAACCCATAGCCCTGAGTTCTAAAGAGTTCGCCCTGCTGGAGTATCTAATGCGCAATGCCGGGCAGGTACTATCTAAAGACAACATCATCGCCCATGTCTGGAACTTTGATGCCGACATTCTACCCAACACCGTTGAGGTCTATATCGGCTATCTGCGCAGCAAGATCGATAAACCCTTCAAAGCCAAGCCACTACTGCATACCCTGCGCGGTTTTGGCTACAAGATTGAGGTCCGCTGATGTTCCGTTTTGCTGCGGCTAAACTAACCCTTGGCTACCTGGCGATTATTATGACCCTGTCTATTGGCTTCAGTGTGGCTATTTACCATATCTCCAGCAACGAGCTGGAAAGAAGCGCCAGCCGGCCGGTAGATCTGTATAGCAATATCTTCGGTCCGGAAAGTGCGTCTGAGGTAGACAAATTGCGCCGACAACAGCTGGAGAAAGACAGGAACCGCTTAAAGCTTAACTTGATGTTGTATAACTTAGCGGTACTGGCAGTCGGTGGTGGCCTGAGCTACTATTTGGCCAAGCGAACCCTGGCCCCGATTGAAGAGATGCTGGAAATGCAAAAACGTTTTACCGGTGATGCTTCCCATGAACTTAGAACACCCCTGACGGCCATGCAGAGCGAAATTGAAGTCGCTCTGCGTGATCCGGATCTATCTAAGCAAGAGACTGTGAAACTGTTAAAAAGCAACCTTGAAGAGGTGGCAAAGCTAAAAGCCTTGAGTGAAGGCTTACTGACACTAGCCACAGCCGGTAAAGACATACCGAGAGAGAAAATCTCGCTTAAGAACGTCTGCGCTGAGGCTACTAAGCAGGTTGCTAAGCGTGCCCAAGACCGACGAATTAATATTAAGTCTTCGGCTGAAGCTATTGAGCTGGTCGGTAACCATCAGCAGATACTTAACTTGTTAAGTATTTTGCTAGATAACGCTATTAAATACAGTCCTAAGGGCAGTGAAGTGAAGCTCAGTGTTAAGGCTAAAGACAGATATGTGATTATCAGTGTGAGCGACCACGGCGCAGGTATAGCCAGCAAGGATCTGCCGCATATATTTGAGCGTTTTTACCGGGCTGACACTTCCCGAACCAAAGGCCGCCAGGAAGGCTATGGTTTAGGATTGGCTATCGCTAAAAAGATCGTCGATTTGCACAGCGGAACCATTGACGTAAAGTCCCGTTCTGACAAAGGCTCGACTTTTAGTGTCCACTTGCCGCTAGCCCGCTAGCTATCTATGACTAAGCATAAAGATAAGGAAAAATTTAACGTCCACCGGACGCTGCCCAAGCCTAAGCCAGCGCCGTCCGAGACTATGCTGGGCTCCCAGCCACAGCCGGAGCTAAAAAGATCGCTGCGCAAACGGCTGCTAACATCTTGCCTGCTGGCCCTATTAGCCTTTTTTATCTTTATTGCCAGCTGGGACGCCATTAACATTTCTAGGGCTTCGTCACAGATTTTTGGTCCAGGCAATTTACTGAGTTTGATCGCTGAGAGCGACGCCAAGAGCCAAAATGGACGCATTAATGTACTGCTGGTCGGCTATTCCATCGATGATCCGGGACACCCCGGAGCCAACCTGACCGACTCCTTAATACTGCTATCGATGAGCACTAAAACTCACAGTGGCTACATGCTCAGCGTTCCTAGAGATTTATATGTCAAGATTCCGGGATTTGGTTATGGCAAGATTAACGAGGCCTTTCAAGATGGAGGCATGGAGCTTCTGAAGAAAGTAGTTCAAGATGATTTGGGTGTAATTATAAATTATTACACCCTGGTTAATTATTCTGCCGTACGGGACAGCGTTAACGCCCTTGGCGGAATTAATCTGGATATTAAAAGCCCTGATTTCCGGGGGCTTTATGACACTAATATTGCTGCTGTTGACGGTGGTCCGCTGAAACTGGCTAATGGCCCCCAGAAACTAGACGGGCAAACAGCCCTTAATCTCACCCGGGCACGAGGCGATGGTTATGGTAGCTATGGTTTCGGACAGGCTGACTTTGATCGTACCGGGCACCAGCGACAGGTTCTGGCGGCTATTAAGGAAAGGCTTAGTTGGACATTAATACTCAACCCGCTGAAGAACGGGAGGGTTTTTCAAGCGGTGGCTAAAAACGTTAAGACCGATATCTCGCTAAGCGAAAGCCGTTCGCTATTTAGCTCATTTAACTCCATTCCGGATGATAAGCTGCAATCTATATCACTTCGTGACATCAATGGTAGGAATTTACTAGCCAGCTACGCCACCGACAGCGGCCAATCAGTCCTGATTCCAGCTGCCGGTTTGGAGAACTACCTGGCTATTCAAATAGCCATTGAAGAACTCAATCAGTAGAATATACCACGGGACTGTTGTAAGAATTTATTAATAAGCGTACGCTTAAAGCATAAGCGTAAAATAAGGGGTAATTAAATGGCAGTTAAACAATATATTAATGACGCCAGCATGTATATGTGGTCAATCCTGCGTATTGGCCTCGGTTACATATTTTTATGGGCCTTTTTAGATAAACTATTTGGGCTGGGCTTTGCTACCTGTAAGGCTAAAGCCACTGGCTTAGTAGATGTCGGTTGTTCATCGGCCTGGATCAATGGCGGTTCACCGACCAAGGGCTTTTTAGCGGGCGCTACAACTGGACCATTCCAGGACTTTTACCGCAATCTAGCTGGGCAGGCCTGGGTAGATTGGCTGTTCATGCTGGGCCTGCTAGTTGCCGGTTTGGGTCTACTGCTTGGGCTTTGGGTAAGACTGGCAGCTTTAGCGGGCATTATCTTGATGATACTGATGTGGACAGCTCTGCTGTGGCCGGCTAATTCCCCTGGAATTGATGAACATATCATCTATGCGCTGGTGCTGTTTGGCGTAGCCTTGACCGCCGACCATCAAGCCTGGAGCCTCAACTCTTGGTGGGCTAAAACCAGAGTTGCCAAGGCCCTGCCGTTTCTGAAATAATCTTCAAAACTTCTGCCTGATATGAGCCATGGAGAAGTCCCAGTCGGCATCGGTTTTTTTGTGCGGATTAAAGATATTTTCAGGATCAAAGATCTGCTTAGTTTGTTTAAACAATTCAAATACTTCTTGGCCGTACATTTGCGGCAGGAACGAGCCACGGATCATACCATCATTATGCTCACCGGAGATACTGCCACCGTAACTTAGCACCAAGTCGTTGACCTCGTGCATACAAGGTTCCAGCTTGGCTCGTTCTTTCGGATCTTCAATTTTCATCAAGGGTATGACATGAAAATTACCATCACCCATATGACCGGCGATCGTGGCTAGTAGGTTATATTTTTTAATAATGGCCTGCAACTTAGGTAGGAACTCGGCTAGATACGGCGGCGGTACGACGAAATCGTCAATAAAGGGAGCAGTGTGCTTGTCTTTAACCTTTTTACGCAGCAGGTTAAAGCTCTCACGGCGCATAATTCTAAACTTCCAGGCTTTAGCTTCAGTGCTGTCTTCTTCGGTAGCTTCTAGCTTGAATGGCTGTAATGCCAATTTCATCTCATGCACCTTTTGGGCTACTTCCTCCGGAGATTGACCTGTAAATTCGATTAGCAGGACCATTTTGGGAATACCACGAAACAACAAGAAAGTGTCCGGAATTAACTTGAAGGCTAGTTTAAATAGCCCGTGCCAGCCCAGAGTTTTACGAAAGTAAGGGAAGAACTTAATGGCCAGCATCAAGGTGTGGTTATCGAAGGCTTCAAAGCTGGCCGGTTTTCTACCCGTCACCACGTTAATTAACTCGCCCAGACCATTGAGGTTCTTCATAAAACAAACCAGTACTCCGGAATGGGGTTTGTCATGGACTAGGCGAAACTCAATATCGGCTATCAGGCCTAATGTTCCTTGAGAGCCACTAAACACTTTGGTCAGGTCAAAAACGCCGCTCTCACGGTCCCAGACGTCCCAGAGGTTGTAGCCGGTGGAGTTTTTAGTTACATGCGGCTTGGCAGCTTTTATCTTGTCATAGTTTTTATCGAGCAGGTCAAACATTTGTTTATAAACCTGGCCTTCAAAATTATTTTGAGCCTTTTTAGCTTCCAGTTCCTGTTTATTCAAGCCTTTTAGTTCATAAGTTTGGCCGTCACTTAAAACTACGCTTAGTTTACCGACATAATCCTCGGTTTTGCCGTATTCTAAGGATTTTTCACCACCAGCGTTGTTG
>DATESY010000075.1:0-6222 GCA_035283865.1 Saccharimonadales bacterium (SeqCode) | reverse complement strand
GCAGCGTGTAGACACTTGGCTGGCGGGTAAAATGGGAGCTAACTTACGCGCCCCGCACCCGGAGCGCGGTGACCTGGTTAGACAATTACGCGAGCAGATGTTTGAGCATTTCGAAAAAGAAATTGGCGATGACTTTATGGCTCAGCGACAAGATTACGATGAAGCCTTCACAGAGGCCCTCCATAAAGATCTGCGCGAAGCCATTTTAAATGAGTCTATCCGGCCTGATGGCCGGTCGTTTAACGAAGTACGCCCATTATCTAGCGAAGTCGGTTTTTTACCCCGGGCTCATGGTTCGAGCCTGTTTACTAGGGGCGTGACCCAGGCTATGAATATTGTTACCCTGGCTCCACTATCTTACGCCCAGATGGTAGACACCATGGAACGCCAGGGGGAGCGCCGTTATCTGCACCACTACAACGCTCCAGGCTACACGGTCGGCGAAGTTCGTCGTTTGGGATCACCTGGCCGCCGAGAGATCGGCCACGGCTATTTAGCTGAGCGGGCCCTGCTGCCAATGCTGCCAGAAGAAGCCGATTTTCCTTACACTATCCGCTCAGTAACTGAGATTATGAGCCAAAACGGCTCTACCTCGATGGCTGCAACCTGTTCCAGTACCCTGGCACTGATGGACGCTGGCGTACCCCTTAAAGCGCCGGTTAGTGGTATTGCCATGGGTCTGATGACAGACGGCACAAAATCGGTAATCCTCAGCGATATTGCTGATGCCGAAGACTTTGCCGGTGACATGGACTTTAAGGTCGCCGGGACCAGCCAGGGCATAACAGCTTTGCAAATGGATATGAAAGTTCATGGACTGCCGGTGGGGATTTTGCAAAAGGCGCTTGAACAGGGTAAAGCTGGTCGAGCTGAGATCCTGCAGCATATGTTAAGTACGCTGCCGGCACCAAGAAAAGAAATGAGCCCCTATGCCCCACGAGTTGAAACTATTGTGATTAACCCGGACAAGATCCGGGAAGTTATCGGCAAGGGCGGTGAAATGATCCAGAAGATTGTGGCCGAAACCGGCGCTGAAATCGATATTAAAGACGATGGTTTGGTAATGATTGCCAGTCCCGACAAGAAAAGCATTGATGCTGCCCGTCAGTGGATAGAAAGCATTACTGCCGAACCGGAAGTCGGTAAAATCTATGAAAATGTGCCGGTGGTCAATGTCATGGACTTTGGGGCTTTTGTGCAGATTATGCCCGGTAAGGACGGTCTGGTGCACGTTAGTGAAATGAGTGAGCAGCGGGTAGAAAGGCCCAGTGACGTGGTTAAAGAGGGCGACAAGGTAACAGTTAAATTAGTGTCGATTGATGATCGTGGCCGCTTGCAACTATCGATGAAAGCTGCCCAGCGGGAGAAGGAAGGAAATAAATAGTGGACAACGCTGCTGCAGAACGTAAACTGCTTAATAAATGGGGCACTCAAGCTCTTATGGCTGTAGTTTTTGCCGGCACAACCTACGGTTTTGCCAGCCTGGCTATTGATTCAGGCAGTTTAATTGAATATGCCCTAACAATTTTCTTCTTCGTCTGGACCATAAAGAGCGTTGTTCGTTCAGTTCGCCTGGTTATTAAGTAATAAGTAAAAGATGACTAAAAAAGAGGAACTTCAAAAGATTAAAGCTGATATTTTAGCCCAGAACGTCTGCCCGGAACTGGTCAAAGGTGCCACCCAGCTGGTTTTTGGCGATGGCAGTGCTGATGCCGAACTGGTTTTTATCGGCGAAGCACCGGGAAAGCACGAAGACATACAAGGTTTGCCCTTTGTCGGAGCTGCCGGCAAGTTTCTAAATGAGATGTTAGCTTCGATTGGTCTTAAACGAGCCGATGTTTACATAACTAATATTGTTAAGTACCGTCCGCCAGACAACCGTGACCCTTACCCGGACGAAAAGGCTGAATTTTTACCGTTTCTTCGTAAACAATTAGAAGTTATTAAACCAAAGCTGGTAATTACTCTGGGTCGCCATAGCCTGGAATGCTTCCTGCCGGGCTTGCAGATCAGTCAATGCCATGGCCAGCCCAAAAGGTATAAGGGTCAGGTTTACTTACCGTTGTTCCATCCGGCCGCTGCGCTGTATAACGGCGCCATGCGTCAGACACTAATAGACGATTTTATGAAAATCCCCCGTATTCTAGCCAAAATTAATTAGCAGTCCACAGAACTATCTCTTAAAAAGAAAGGAAATAAATTATGGATAAGCAACCAACTAACAACAGGCGGCCATTAGCAGGTAGACAACACCAGCCGCGCCCAAGCAACAGAACTTTGCCTGGTAGGACGATGACTACTTCAACCGGTCGCAGTGTCAGCCGCGGAGCAGCTATCCGCGCCCAGAAACAAGCCGTCGGTGATGCCAACCGCGTCGCCAATCAGTATCTTGATGCGGCTTCTAAGCAAACTGACCGCCCCCGGCGGGCTAACCTTATTGATGACAGTCCCCGGCTTAAGTTTATCGGGCTGGGAGGCATGGATGGCGGTGGATCTAAGAACATGACGGTCATTGAGTACCAAAATGATGCGATTGTCGTAGATTGTGGTAATGACCTTGGCGTTGATCTGCCGGGCATTAACTACGGTATCGCTGACACCACTTATCTGGATCAGATTAAAAACAAGTTAAGGGGTTTTGTCATAACCCATGGCCACTTAGACCATATGGGCGGCCTACCGCACATCTTGCCTAGATATAATGTGCCGGTTTACGGCGGTCGTTTCACTGTCGGCCGGGTTGAGGAAATCTTCCAAAATTTTGGTTTGCCAATGCCTGACGGCTTCCAGCTACAGACCGTCATCATGAACGACACAACCCATGAACGGCTAAAACTGGGCGAATTTTACATTGAGCTAGTACGGGTTACCCACTCTATTCCGGGCAGTAACATGGTGGTGATTGACACGCCCCTTGGCCGGCTGATTAATACCGGCGACTTCCGGCTTGACCCTAACCCGCTGGACCATGAAAAGACAGATGTTGACCGCTTAGAAGAGCTGGCCAAAGAAGGTGTATTACTGCTAATGAGTGAATCCACTACTACTGAGCGCCTGGGCCGCACACCCAGTGAAAGCACCATCGAAAAAAGCTTCGTTGACATTATGGACCGGGCCCCGGGCCGAATCTTTGTCGGGTTGTTCTCGACCAACATGAACCGGATACAGATGATAGTCAATGCCGCCGTGCACCATGGCCGCAAAGTCGCTATAGATGGACGGAGCATGATTTCGACGGTTGAGATGGCCGTGCGCAATGGCTATATGAAGATCCCCAAAGGCACATTCGTGTCCATTGCTGCCATGCCGGCCTTAAAAGATGACCAAGTGGTAATTGTTTGTACTGGCAGCCAGGGCGAACCAAATTCGGCTTTAATGCGAATGAGCTTGGGCGATCACAAACATATTGCCCTCAAAGAACAAGATACGGTAATTTTGTCCAGCAACCCGATACCCTACAGCGGTAATGACGCCCTGATTCGTAGCATGGTTGACGACTTTCTGAAAAAAGGCGTCCACGTCCATCGCCATGAAACTTATGAGTTGGACCATGGCGGCCCGTTGCACGTTTCCGGCCATGGCGGCATTGAGGAATATCGGGATATCATCAAACTGATTAAGCCCAAATTCTTCCTACCGGTTTATGGCGACTACACAGCCAAGAAATACCATATGGATATAGCTTTGGAAGAGGGTCTGCCAAGAACTAACATGGCCAATGTTGAAAACGGCCAGATCGTAACTTTCACTAAGGACAAAATGCAACTTGAGGGTGAAGTGCCTCACGGGACTGTCTTAGTAGACCAAACAGGTGCTGTGGTTAGCACGGTAGTGGTTAAAGACCGTGTTCTGCTGGCCGAGGAAGGCGTAGTGGCAGTAGTACTAACAATTGATAAAAAGACCGGTAACTTGCTGACCAGCCCGGACATCATCAGCCGCGGCTTCATCTATATGAAGGAAAACGAAGAATTGATGAACGCCTTTAGGGCAGAGCTCAGAAGGGCAGTTACTCAGCGCTTTAAGAGGGTAGATCTAGACCGCTTCAAGGCTGAACTGAAGGATTACGTCACCCACTTCTTGTACGAACAAACCCAGCGTAGCCCAATTGTTATTCCAGTAGTCAATGTTATTGGCGGCCGGACAGAGAAAGCTAACAATGACCTGCACAAGACTAACGGTAACGGTAAAGAACAGCCAAAAACACCTGAAGAAATTGCCCTAGAGCAACAAAGACGTTTTGCCCAGATGCGCCAACGGTTGCTCAATCAAGACGCCCGGGTCGATTAGTCATTTTTGCTTATGCTTGCTGGCAGACGGGTTAGGTAGTATATTCAAAATAATCTTGTGGGGTAGTATCCGGTCCGCCTTGGCGGACCGTCATGACCTCATAAGGTCAACAGGTGGGCTCTTCGTCATCGTTGCGTATAACTTGCTATGGGTTCCCGCAGGGTCGGTCGCCACTCGCGCGCATGTGCTAGTGTCTACCTCGTTGCGGATAAGGATGCTGGTAATAAGGTGCAGGGATGTTCGATGAGCCCGCAATATTGGGCTAATTGCCCATCAAGCTTGAGTACTCAAAGTCTCCGACCCTGCGGTCCGGAGAGGACGGAGGTGCCGCTCCTCCTGGCGGCTTGACTCAAGGGTGCAGACCAGCGCCATGGCTCGGCAACAGGATGGTTGAGTCTAAGATCCCCGCGGTCCAAACGCGGGAGGAGACCGTAAAACATCAGGTGCGTGATGATTCTGGCGAAGTTCTATGGGAGTGCCCATACCCGTCGCTGGATAAACGCATAGGCAGGGAGAGCTGCAAGCGAACCGAGCTAGCGTGCAGACTCCCTAAATTTCAAGTCTTGGGTGCCCGCCGTGGTGCAAGCTTGCCCGGCGGGTTGGCCTTACCTGGGGCCACAACTCAGGCAGCCCCTCATTGCGGGCTACAGGTAGAGGGAATGACCATCCCCCCTCGAAGTTGGGTGCCGCTGCGCGCAGATTCCGGCGGCACCCAACAACTTTACTTATTGACAGCCCAAGCATAATTATGTTATAATTACAACACTACACCAATCTATAGCGTGTAGACCTAAAAGGGTTATACTTATAGCGATGGCAAAAAAAAGAAAACCGGGCCGGCCGCCCAAAAAAAATCATAAGAAAAACAGTGCCTCAACATCCAACTTTTGGCGCGGTGTTGGTGCGGTTATATTAATCGTTGGTGGCATAGTTCTTGGTTTTGGTGCCTTTATTAACGCTCCCATCCCGCGCGATATGTGGGAAGGTGCTTGGTGGGCTTTTGGTGTCGGTGCTGTAATCGCTCCCTTTGCCTTAATTTATCTTGGCTCTTTAAAATTCCTGACAGAAGACCAGCAGATACCCCTACCAAAGATGCTGGGTGTCTTAGGACTTTTGACCTTTTTTGCCAGCTGGATGCATACAGCCTTCGCACGCGGCGGTGACGTTGGGCAGACAGTAGGTAACGCGCTGGAAGGTGCTATGGGGAATTTCTTGTCCTCTTTGGTTTTCTTTGTTTTGAGCTTCTTTGCGCTGTTGTTTACCTTTGCTATTGACCCCCGTTCACTTATTAAGTTGCTTGATTTGTTCAGGCGCGAACCAAAAGAGGGCGACGATAAGGCTATAGAAGACTTAGCAGCCCTAAAAGGTAAAATGAGCTCTAACTTTCAGTTGCATGAAGGCGTGCCGGTCGAACACCATAGCTCGGCGCGCATGGGTTCATTGCGAAACGCTGCCCAGAGGCTGGCGCCCGAGCAAGACCATGCCGCCCTTATTACTGCCAGTGACCCGGATTGGCAGTTCCCGCCACTAAGCCTGTTAGACAACAAACAGGACAAGGCTGATGCCGGCAATGTGCAGGCTAATGCCGAAATCATTAAAGAAACTTTTGCCAACTTTAATATCGATGTTGATGTAGAAGGGGCTAATGTTGGTCCAAGAGTAACTCAGTACACACTCAAACCACCGACAGGGGTCAAATTATCCCGCTTAACGGCGCTAGAAAACAACCTGGCGCTGGATCTAGCCGCTGATACCATCCGCATGGAAGCGCCAATTCCCGGTAAACGGGCGGTCGGTATAGAAGTGCCGAACGTCAAGGCCGCCACCGTTTCGGCTTATGGCATTTTGAGCAGTGAACAATGGCAGGCTATAAAGAGTCCGCTGGCTATCGCTATCGGTAAAGACATTTCCGGCACACCGATTGTTGGTGATCTG
>DATESY010000074.1:0-2330 GCA_035283865.1 Saccharimonadales bacterium (SeqCode) | reverse complement strand
AAAAACTGACACAAGGGATGAGTCTCGTTAGAGCTAAGTATTTTATCACTGATAAAATCTGCCAGTTCGCTGGCAGCGAACTGGAGCTCTAACGGGATGAATGTTTTATCGCCCACCACGCAGCGGCATGTCGAAGTCAAGCTGGTAAAAGAGGGGTTGATTACCGTTCCCCAGCTGGCCCAGTTTAAGAGTGAAGCCACTAAAAGCGGCCAACCACTTTTAACTTTTCTGATACAGCAAGGCCATATCAACGATGAGCAGCTTACTAAAACTCTGGCCCAAGTCAGCAAAGTACCCTATGTCAACCTGGGCGAAGTACGTATCGACCCAAAAGTCCTGGAGCTGCTACCACAGGAAGTAGCCCGTCAGTATATGGCCGTACCGTTGGGTGAAATGCAAAACCGTTTGGTGGTTGCTATGTTAGATGCCGATAATGTCCAGGCGGTAGATTTTCTTAGCAACAAAATAGGCCGTCCGTTAAAGGTCTACGTGGCCAGCGAGTCGGGTATTCGCCGGGTACTGGAACAATACGCACATATCCTAGAACAGGGCGTGGCTTCGATGTTAGCCGGATCGGAAGAGACGCAAGACGAAGAAATTCAGCCCCCAGGCCCGGCCGAGAAAAAAGTCCAGGTCCTGGTACAGGATTCACCTATATCAAAAGCCCTTTCGGCAGTTATGGAATACGCCGCCAAAAACCGGGCCAGTGATATCCATATTGAACCTATGGAAAAAGAACTCAAAATCCGTTGCCGCATAGATGGGGTGCTGCGCGAAATCATGAAGCTTCCCAAAAGCAACGAACCGGCCTTGGTGAGCCGCGTAAAAATTTTATCCAATCTTAAAATTGACGAACACCGCATACCGCAAGATGGCCAGTTTAGTATTAAGGTAGACGGGCAATCCCTGGATCTGCGCATAGCCATTAGCCCGGTGGTGTGGGGCGAACAGGTAGTCATCCGATTACTGGATAAGACCGGCACCAGCTTGAAGCTTGAAGATATGGGCTATACCGGCCGCACTTTGCGGGCTATCCGCGATGGCTTAAAACGCAGTAATGGCATGGTTTTAACTTCCGGTCCCACTGGCTCGGGCAAAACCACCTCCATGTACGCCATGATTTCTGAAGTAAAAAGCGAGATGGTCAACATTGTTACCTTAGAGGACCCCGTAGAGTACAAAATAGAAGGTGTTAACCAAATACAGGTGAATCCCGAAGTCGGACTGACATTTGCTACGGGACTACGTTCAATTTTGCGCCAAGACCCCGACATTGTAATGGTTGGTTAAATCCGCGACAAAGAAACAGCCCAATTGGGGGTCCAAGCCGCCCTAACCGGCCACTTGGTGTTTTCAACTCTGCACACTAACAGTGCGGCCGGTATCCTGCCACGGCTACTGGACATGGGTATAGAGCCGTTTTTAATTGCTTCTACCGTGCATACTGTCATTGGCCAGCGGTTGGTGCGCCGGGTTGTCCCGGGCGGTGAAACTTATGAGGCTTCTAAGGCCGAAGTGCAGGCTATCCATCAGGCTCTTGGTTCGATATTGCCCAAAACTACGGCTGATGTTGACAAAGTATCTGAAGAGCTGGGTTATCAGAACTTGCCACTGGCCGGCCAAAACGCTTATACTTTAATCAAGGGTAAACAAACGCCCGATAATCCTACTGGCTATCAGGGAAGGATTGGTATTTATGAAGTTTTCGAGGTTAGTGAGCAGATTCAGGAACTGATATTGAAACGCTCTACCAGCACCGAAATCCAAAAACTAGCCCAGAGCCAAGGCATGATTAGCATGCGCCAGGATGGTTACTTAAAGGCCCTTTCCGGCCAAACGTCATTAAATGAAGTTAACCGGGTGGCTACCGATGATAGCCCTGAATACCGGGAGGAAGCACCAGAAAACAATGCAGCCAAAACTACGAATTGAAATACTTCTCGAACAAGTAATAAAGCACAAGGCTTCGGACCTTCATCTGCAGGTCGGCTTGCCTCCAATGCTGCGGGTGGATGGTACTTTAGTCCCGGTCCAGGCGATAGACCCGCTCAATGAAGAAGCTGTGGAAACTCTGGTTTTTTCGATTTTAGACGAGGACCAAAAGCAGATTTTGCTCAAAGACAAGGAGTTTGATTTTAGTTTCGCTTTTGGTGATTTGGGGCGCTTTAGGGTAAATGCTTTTCACGAACGCGGCAACCTGGCCGCGGCCATGCGTCTAATTCCTAATGAAATCCTGACGGTTGAGCAGCTAGGGCTGCCGCCGGTAATTAATAAATTTGCCGATTACCAGCGCGGCCTGGTATTAATCACCGGCCCGACCGGCTCGGGAA
>DATESY010000073.1:0-2908 GCA_035283865.1 Saccharimonadales bacterium (SeqCode) | reverse complement strand
TACGGCCCGTTGGCTAAGCGGTACTGAGCGGTGCAGGGCTTGCATTATCTGGACCTGGCCAAAACCTACCCCGATAGACTGACGCAGGAGTAAATCTGACTTATGTTGTAAAATAAACTCAAGGCGGTGCAGGGAAGAGAGAGGGGAATAAGAACCACGTTTAATAACTGTCATACTTTGAAGCTTATGCCTAAATACTTAACAAGTCAAGCATTTTAGAAAGCGGGCAGGGGACTAGAATTTTAAGTTTCGGTAAAGGTCATACCACTGCTGCAAGCTAAGTTCCTGGGCCCGGCTATCGCCACTAACCCCAGTGGCTGCTAGTAATTCATCAGCCTGCTCTTTGCTGATACCTAATCCACCAGCCAGTGAGCTACGCAGCTTCTTGCGCCTTTCAGAAAAACCGGCTTTAACTATTTTAAAGAATTTATTGCTGTCAAGACCTGTAAAAAGCGGTTTTCCCCGACGCTTTAAGATAACTACTTGGGAATCAACTTTAGGCGGTGGTGTAAATAGCTCTGCCGGCACAACCTTCCCTAATTGGGGTTGGTAATATAGCTGGACACTAACGGCTAAAACACTCATCTGACCGGGTTTAGCCACAATCCGCTGCGCTACTTCCTTTTGGACCAACAGCACCATCGAGCTTGGCGGATTAGCCGATTCAGCTAAGACTCGCAGTAAGTTACTGGTTAGATAGTATGGGATATTGGCTACAACTTTGTAGTCGTGCGGTAGCTTAGTCAGGTCAAACTTTAAGATATCTGCCTGGACTACCTGTAGCTTCTCATGAGCCGGGAGCTTCTGGGCCAATGTTTTATCTAGCTCCACGGCAATAACTTTCTTAGCTTTAGCTAGCAGATGTTTGGTCAGAGTTCCCTGTCCCGGACCAATTTCTAAAACCGTATCGGTGGGTAAAATGTCGGCGCTAGTGGCAATATAACTTAGGATAGGCTCATCTTTGAGCCAGTGCTGGCCGAGTGATTTCTTGGGCGTACCCATAGTTCACCAGTAATGCCGGTTGAGCCAGAAGTTATAAGCTCCACCCCATCCACCGTATTTGCTGTTGGCATAACTGCTGCACCAGCGTAACTGGGTGACCGGGTTGGTTGCCCAGTCACTACCGGCGCCGGCCATCTTACTGCCTGGTAGGGCCTGACATAAGCCATAGGCCCCAGAAGCGTTCTTAGCTAAAGGGCGCCAATTAGACTCGCGACTGATTATGTAATTAGCGTAGGCATAATCACTGGCTGCAATACCGGCGGCCGACATTAGGCCAGTTTTATCGCCAGGAATGGCAATTGTAGAACCACGGGCGGTTATCTGCGGCACCGGCTCCTGCAACCTGACTTCGTGCAGAATCTGGCGTGACAGTTCCTTACCAGCCGCGTCAGTTTGGAGGATATAGGTTAAAAGTTTCTTGCCGGGGGTGCCTTTTTGGCGAATTACTGTCGTACCGAAGCTTAGGGTGGGATCATTGACTGTCTGTTCAGGCGGCGATACAGGTTCTTCAGCCGTCATAATCTTAGCGTCTTTTCTCAGCACAAAAACCGGCAGGTTGGGAGTTATGGGCGTACTTTCCTGCGGCTGGACCGATTCACCGCCGCTTAGTTCTATTTGTTTCTCCTGCAGTAGCTCCTTGACTGTTCTGGCTTGGGTGTAGGCGGTCAGTTGGGCCCCGTAGAGGTTTAGGGCTACTGGCGTAGCCCGAGCTACTATCACCTTTTCGCCAATAATGCCCTCACTCAGTGCTCCCGGAACAAAACTGGCCCGGTCTTCGCTCTGCAAGTTCAGTCCAGCGCCTTGAGCTACCACCCGCGGGCTTTTTTGGGCAGTCAGTGTGACTGTTTTACTACCGCTGTCAATAACAGTTACTGGCCGGGCCCGGTAAATGTTAACCCGGAAGTTATCTTCGGGAATTGGTGTATCAAAACTAGGTTCAACGACATCTTCAGGAATAAGGTTTAGTGGCAGTTTGTTAATCATATCGCCGACCGTTGCAGCTTTAGTATCGACTACAATCCGGTCACCGCTGTCGTATAAAAATACGACGTGAGCATCACTGGGACGCAAGCTTTTACCGCTGCCGCCCAAGATGGCCGCCCCGACAATTACAAAACCCAGCAATAGGCCGAAGATTGGCACAATATATGGCCGCTCTTTAATCTGGCGTTTGCTGTGGGCATGGGCTGCCTTGGCCCGTTTTTTAAACTTAATGCGTAATGGCCTCATAAAAATGTCTACCTATTATATCTTCTGCAAAGGAGCAAAAGCGATGTTTAGTTTCTTAGTGCCCTTGCCCTTGAAGTAAATAGTGGCTGTCTCACCGGCCACCTCCAAAACGGTACCTTCACCAAATATCTGGTGCCGCACGGCCTCACCTTCAGCTAATTCCAGCACGTAGTGCGGTTCGCCAGGAACATCATCGATATCTTCAAAAGCTAGCACGCCAGCCGCGGTGGCGATACGGGAGTCCTTAATGTCGGCTAAGAAACGACTAGGTGGATTAGCCACATAGCCGCCGTAAAGACCGCGAGCAACGGCATGAATCAAGTAAAGTTCCTGCTTAGCCCGGGTCATACCGACATACATTAGCCGCCTTTCTTCCTCCAGCTCGGTAACATTATAAAGCGCCCGGCTGTGCGGCAGGACGGTTTCTTCCAGGCCGGTTATGAAGACTACTGGGAATTCTAAGCCTTTGGCCGAGTGCAGGGTCATTAAAGTCACGGCATTAGGCCGGTCTTCACTCCTAGCTCCCGGGGGCTTGTCTGATCCTTTCATATTCACCGTATCCAGATCACTAACCAGCGCCACCTCTTCCAAAAAGCCAGATAAACCAGTGTCGTGGTATTGAGCAGCCACGTTAAGCAGTTCTTTAACGTTTTCGACTCGGGCCTCACCTTGGGGC
>DATESY010000072.1:0-4146 GCA_035283865.1 Saccharimonadales bacterium (SeqCode) | reverse complement strand
CTCTCTTCCCTGCACCGCCTTGAGTTTATTTTACAACATAAGTCAGATTTACTCCTGCGTCAGTCTATCGGGGTAGGTTTTGGCCAGGTCCAGATAATGCAAGCCCTGCACCGCTCAGTACCGCTTAGCCAACGGGCCGTAGCCTCTAAGCTTTACCAGACGGAGGCTAATGTTAGCCGCCAGCTGCAACTGCTTAAAAAGAAGGGTCTGGTTAGTATTACCCGTAACAAAAAAGATAAGCGGTTGCACGAAGCTGCTCTAACTGTTAAAGGCTCTAAAGCTTTTACTAAAGCCGAGAAAATCTTAGCCGCTCAGCACAAAGAGCTGCTCAAACTGCTTAACTCTAGTGAAGTTAAGGCTTTTGACAGAGTCGTTTCCCATCTTCTCAAAGCTCTTTAGATAACCTAACTTTTAGGCACTGATAGCTGCCCCAGTGTAGTATATAAAGTAGCTTATGAGAGAAGTGCTGCGTAATATGTTCCGGCGTAAGACGCGTACGTTGCTGACTGTTTTTGGTATCACTATTGGTATTTTTGCCTTTACGGTCATGGGCAGCATGGCCGAAAAGATCAATCTGCTGGTTAGCGGCGGCACCAAATACTATGCCGATAAAGTAATAATTAGTGGCAGCGAATCTTTATTTCTCACGGCGCCATTGGATCTGCGCAAAAAAGCCCAAATTGAAGCTGTTGATGGTGTAACAGCCGTTTCGGCAACTGTTTATACCACACTGTCAGAAAAATTTGATGCCGTCAGTTTTGGACCACCGGCCTCCATTGTCGGTGGTGAGCGTGCCATCGAGGAAAAGTATGAGACGTTCAAAATTACTTACAGTGCCGGGCGGGCTTTGAAAGATGACGACCAGGGCAAAGTAGTTGTTGGTTCAGACCTGGTTAAAAAATTGGATGCCAAAGTCGGTGACAGGGTTAAGGTTCGTGGCCAAGATTATGAGGTTATCGGTATTATGAATAAAACCCTGACGGCACCGGACAACACGGTAGTCATGACACTGACCGAAGCTCAGAAAATTTACTATGGCGAGCTGCCGGAAATTGTCCGGTCCAGTTCTAAGCCCCAAAACGTGGTTAACGGTTTCACCGTCTATGTTAAAGAAGGCGTTGACCCTAATCAGCTGGCGCAGAAGATTAATGATGAAGTACCTGATGTTGTAGCCAATGGGCCTAAAGCCTTCCAGGACCAGATTGCCAGCGCCACAGGCATCTTTAACGCTATCTTATTCGGCGTCGCCCTAATTTCACTAATCGTTGGTGGCCTATCTGTCATTAACACCATGACTATGAGTATTTCCGAACGCACCCGGGAAATTGGCATTAAAAAAGCCATAGGTGCCAAAACCCGCCATATTATGGGCGAGTATTTAAGCGAAGCCGCCTTAATTGGTCTGTTTGGCGGCCTATTGGGCTGGGGCTTGGGAGCTCTAACTGTTACAGCTATTAACACTGCTACCCAGTCAAGCGGCAACGTTATCTTCCTACTGTCGGCGCGCATCAGTATCTTTGCTATTGCCTTTGCCGTTATCCTGGGCGTGATTGCCGGTTTCTACCCGGCCTACCATGCCGTGAAGATAAATATTGTAAAAGCCATCAGGGAACAGTAATGGCGGCTGAAACTATCCTAAAGCTAGATAACGCCATGAAGATATATATCCTGGGCGGTCGGAAGAACGCCAAAAAGGCCCAGAAAGCTATTCAAAAACTGCAAAAAGCTCACGAGAAGCTAAGCGCTAAAGGCCAGAACGCTCCAGCCGCTCAACTTAAAGAGACCTTAAAACAGGCTCAGCTACTATTCGCTCAGGAAAAATACGAGGATAGTTATAAGACTCTCACTGGTAAAACACTTAAAAAACGCCGTGACCGTGGCGCCGTCGTCCATGCCCTAAACGGCGTCAGTCTGGATATTAAAATCGGTGATTTAATAGCCATTATGGGACCATCAGGTAGTGGCAAATCTACACTGCTTAATATGCTTGGCTTGCTGGATCAGCCAACGGCTGGGCAGGTTCTGCTTAAAGGCCAAAATGTTGAGCTAATCAAGCGGCGTCATCTGCCGGAAATTCGCTCTAAAGAACTGGGCTTTGTCTTCCAGTCCTTCAACCTGGTCCCGACTCTTACGGCTTTAGAGAACGCTATGCTACCGCTCAAGTATTCAGGCATCCGTCTTGGCCGGCGCCGGCAAATGGCTAAAGAGGCTCTGGTACAAGTTGGTTTGGGCGATCGGTTAAACCACCGCAGCAACGAACTATCTGGCGGCCAGCAACAGCGGGTAGCCATTGCCCGCTCAGTTGTTAACAGCCCGTCAATTGTCTTTGGCGATGAACTGACTGGTGAGCTGGATTCCAAGATGACGGCTGATGTTATGAGCCTAGTCAAGAAATTAAACAAAAAGGGCCAGACCTTCGTAATTGTTACTCACAACCCGGAAGTAGCTAAAGTTTGCCGTCGTATTATCTATATGAAAGACGGCCGGATTGAGAAAGAAGTTAAGAGGTAAAGACAAAGTTCTTGCTTATGTTTCGCATAAGTGTTATAATGCCACATACGGGGCTGACTTCAGCTTGACGGTGTACTTTATCAACTAGATCCGCAGGTCGGAATGCACTGAACGTTATCCGGTGCAAACCAAACAAATGCAATAGCATTTATTTCCGGATTCGGCTTACTAGCTGCAATCCGAAAGCGAGTTTCAAACCCTTTTCGGGGTTTGGCATTCGCACCAGCTTACGTCTAAAACACGTTTAGCCGCGCTTGATTCGACATCAGATAGGATTATCAGCGCGTCATATTATCTGGTTGCCCAAGTTTCACTTTCCATGAGATTTGTTAAGACTTAGGAATAGGAAATACTACTTTTTGGCTATTTACCGGTAGCATTTCTGAATATTTTAAATAGCCTAAACCTGTAGACGGCTAGCTAGATAGAACATCGGACGTGGGCGCAATTCCCACCAGCTCCACCAAAAACGCATCAGTTGATACTGGTGCTTTTTTGATTGACAGAGCTTCTCAGCCAATCTGTTTGCGGCTTTTAAAGTAGGCGAGTGCTACAGGTAGGGCTGAAAGAATAATAATTACGCCAATGATTGGCAGTAAGTATTTATCAATGCTTGGTACTTGTTTACCAAGAGTGTAGCCCAGAATAGGCACACCAACGCCCCACAGCAGGCCACCTAGGCCGTTGAAAATCAAGAAGGTGCGATAGTTCATTCTGCCAATGCCTGCAGCAATTGGTACAAAGGTACGCACAGCTGGGATAAAACGGGCTAAGATCAGTGACTGCGGCCCTTCTTTTTCAAAGAAGCGGTGCGCTTCTTCAATGCGTTTAGGGGAAAACAAAAAAGACTTTTTACGACTAAAGATTGCCGGACCGGCTTTCTTACCGGTGTAATAGCCGACATTGTTACCCAGTATGGCGGCAATAACGCTGATGAAGATTAAACCAACGATATTTAAATAGCCCTGGGAAGCTAGTAATCCAGCGGCAAAAAGCAGGCTGTCACCAGGCAGAAAAAAACCAAAGAAGACACCGGATTCTAAAAATAGGGCTGTAAAGATACCTAAATAGCCAAAATCTTTAACAAGGTTACTGGGATCAAGCAGGCTGGGCATCAGTTAATTATAGCCGACTTATGGGATAATGTAGCTCATGGCTCACACCAAGAAAAAGTTAGACACACTTGGCAGAAGACTGCCATACATTTTTTTAATTGCCGCTACCATTGGTTTAATTTCTTCCTTTGCGCTGACTTACGACAAGATTCACTATCTTAAGAATCCGGCCTACGTGCCAGCCTGCGACATCAATCCAATATTAAGTTGCGGTTCGGTGATGAAAACCGAGCAAGCAGATTTACTGGGCCTGCCCAATACTGTTTTTGGTATTGCCGGTTTTAGCATTTTGTTTTTTGTCGGGTTAATGTTAGTAACTGGCTCTAAGCTTAGCAAAAGACTCTGGCAGCTACTAAACCTAGGAATATTAACCGGCTTTTTATTCTTTATTTACCTGTTTTTCCAAGGTGTTTACCGTATCAATGCTATTTGCCCGTATTGCTTTTTGGTCTGGCTGGTAATGCCACCGCTGCTGTTATACATAACCCTTTATAACCTGCAAATAGGTAACATCTCCCTT
>DATESY010000071.1:0-4002 GCA_035283865.1 Saccharimonadales bacterium (SeqCode) | reverse complement strand
CCCAAACAGCCGACTATATGCGCTTTGACCGCTCGGCCATGACCGATATTAAACGTAATGTCCTAGACACCCTCAATAACAGTTTTAAATTCTTTAAAACATACGCCGGTGTTGATGGCTGGCAAGCCAGAAAAATTGAACTACCCAGGTCCGATAACCTCCTTGATAAATGGATACTGGCTAGACTCGCCCAAACCACTAGTTTAGCTACTGCTAGTGTCGATAATTACAAGATAGCCCATGCTATCTTGCCGGTATTTGACCTAATTAATGATTTATCTAATTGGTATATTCGCCGCTCTAGACGGCGCTTTTGGAAGAGTGAAAACGACCTGGATAAGGACCTGGCCTACGCCACACTTCACTACAGTTTGGTTAGAATAAGCCAGCTACTGGCACCCTGGGCACCTTTTATTAGCGACCATCTCTGGCGTGAACTAACAAAAGGACTAAAAGCCGAGAAATCAGTTCACCTAAGTGATTGGCCATCTGATAACAAGCCGGATAATGCTAGCTTTAAAATACTACTTAACATGTCATATGTTCGCGGCACTGTGAATCTGGGCTTGGCAAAACGGGCAGAAGTCGGTATTAAGGTCAGACAAACTCTATCGAAGGTAACGGTTATGAATGCTATTATTGAAGATGAAGACCAAGCAGCTTACGAACAGATCATTAAGGACGAGCTAAACGTCAAAACTATTGAGATTAGACGGGGCGCAGACCAAGCTCCCGAGGACAATTTAAAAAGATGGAGCGATCAAGGCTATAAGGAGCAGGACGGTGGCGAAGTTGAAATTATACTGAATACTGCCATTACTCCTGAACTTAAAAGTGAAGGCATTATGCGTGAACTGGTTAGAAATGTTCAAAATGCCCGTAAAAATGCCGGTCTACAGGTTGATGACCGCATAAGACTATCCCTGGAGAGCGGTTCTGAAGAGATTCAGGCGGCTATTAAACGTTTTAGGGACACGATCTTTGCTGAAACGTTAGTCACTAGTGAACTGAGCGGTGAGGGTGACTATAGTGAAACTGTTAAGGTTGAGGGCCAAGAAGTCAAGTTAGGCCTATCTAAAGTCTAGCTGGTGTGTTTATTACCATTTTATACCCGTCAGCTGGGGCGTATAATTAAGATTCCAGGGGAGAATATGAACAAACAGGACACCAGTTTAGAAGATATAGGCCAGGCGATTGTTGATCTGGGGTCAATGATTTCTGAAAAAATCGACTCGACTAGAGATGACCTAACGGTAAAGATCGATTCCACTAGAAATGACTTAACGCTAAAGTTTGATAAAGGATTTAAAGAGCTTGGTGGCAAGCTTGAAGCTATACAGAACGACATTAAGGATATGTACAAGATGCTATCAGCTGTCCAGAAAGCCGTTGGAAAATTGCGCAAGAGCGATAAGGAACTGGATCAGCGGTTAACTAACCTTGAAGAGTTTGCAAAAAACCTGTCACGCCAAACCGGAGTGCCGTTTAAAACATAAAAGGGGGAGGGAATATGTACGTATACTGCTGCGATATTTGTAATAGGAAACTCGATAAAGTAGTACCAGATTACTTAGAAGTTAGCTTAGGCTGGCCTCCATCTATAGAAATTTGTAAGACTTGTGCTCAACCGATAATGGAAGCTCTTAAAGACCAGGAACTGCTACCCGAGAAACTGCTCAAAGAACTCGAACCAGTAAATGGTTAAATTAGGCAGCTACCTAACAGCCTTTACATCTGTAGCCTCATCTGTTAAGCTCTAATTTGATTATGAAAAAGGCGGTGATTACTAGTGGCAGCCACCAATACCTCGTATCTGAAGGTGATGAACTGGAAGTAGAGAAGTTGGATAGCGATAAGAAAGCCGAATTTGAGGCCCTTTTAGTGATTGATGGTGAAACTATCAGTATTGGTACTCCAGCTATCAGCGGCGTTAAAGTCACCGCCGATGTCTTAGAAGCCGAGGTTAAAGCTGATAAGGTCGTGGCTATTCGTTATAAAGCCAAAAAACGGGTTCATAAACGCCGCGGCCACCGCCAAAAACTCAGCCGCATAAAGATTGCCAAAATAGGCACGTAGCGCTGGTATTCTCGACAGTCCAGGTGGTAATCCAGCTGCTACTTCCAATGGCTTTATGGCGATTAACTACATCATCAAGTACTAACATTTACTACTTAAAGCAATAATGCTAGGCTTAAAACTAAAGGAACAAGACAAAAAGTGAAACATAAGTTAGCTTTTTTTAACCAAAAAGGTGGAGTCGGCAAAACCACCACAGCCATCAACCTGGCGGCTTATTTAGCTATTAGCGGAAAAAGAGTACTAATCTGCGATATCGATCCGCAGGGCAACGCTACTAGTGGTTTAGGAATTGATAAGAACAGCCTTGATACGACATTGTACGACGTACTCTTTTCTCGCTCCGAAGCGCTTAAGGCCATAAAAAAAACCAACATTACCGGTTTGGACTTGCTGCCAGCCAACGGCCAGCTGGCCGGCTCTGAAGTTGAAATGGTCAACCAGCCTCATCGGGAGTTCTTATTAAAGGCCGCTCTAGAGGGACTTGATTATGACTATATAATCATTGATTGCCCGCCGTCACTAGGACTTTTGACCGTCAATGGACTGGCGGCGGCAGATGATGTGATTATCCCTGTCCAGGCCGAATATTACGCCCTGGAAGGCCTGGGACAGTTGCTAGGAGTTTACAGCCAGATTAAACAATCCCTTAACCCGGATCTTAATTTCCTGGGTATTTTAGTAACTCTTTATGATTCACGCACCAGTTTGTCAGAACAGGTGCGGCTGGAACTGGAAAAACACTTCCACGGCAAGGTCTTTGCAACTGTAATCCCCCGCAGCATACGTTTGGCCGAGGCGCCCAGTTTTGGCAAGACCATCGCCGAACATGATAATCTTAGCAAGGGCGCGCTAGCCTATGCGCAACTAGCAAGGGAAGTGGAGGCAAAACTAAGTGGCAGCTAAAAGAACAGTCCTGGGCAGAGGCTTTGAAGCCTTGATCCCAAAAGATCTGGACCGCTCAATCCTTGATGAGGACAAAACCAGAGTACAGGAATTACTCATCACCGATATCACGCCAAATCCTGACCAGCCTCGTAACAACATTGGCAAAGATTTAAAGGAGCTGGTAAGCTCCGTCAAAAAACACGGCGTTATCCAGCCCATCATTGTTGTTCGCCGTGGCAATGGCTACCGCCTAGTAGCCGGCGAGCGGCGTTGGCGCGCAGCTCAGTCTGCTGGTCATAAAAACATCCCGGCCATAGTGCGTTCACTAAAGGAGCTGGACCAACTGGAGCTGGCTATTATCGAGAACATCCAGCGGGTAGACCTATCACCACTGGAGCAAGCTATGGCCGTGTACAAATTACAACACCAATTTAGCCTAACCCTAGAACAGATCGCCGAAAAGCTTGGTAAAGCTCCTTCAACCTTAAGTAATATGGCCCGCCTACTACAGTTACCGGAAACTGCCAGGAGGGCGCTAGAGGCGGGGAAGATAAGTGAAGGCCACGCCCGGGCCGTTCTAGCTCTTAGAGGCATGTCCGACAAACAAAGTGAATTACTCAGTTGTGTTTTAAACAATGGCTGGACAGTCAGGCAGGCCGAACAGTTTGTGGTTGGGGCTAAGAAGGGTGCCAACCTAGACCAGGCCAAAGGCCGCACAGCTAGCGAAAGCGTTTTGACCAAGTCGTTGGCTAAAAAATTAGGCCGTGATGTCAAAATTAAGCACACTGCCCGCGGCGGTCAATTAATTATTCATTTTTCAAACGACAAAGATCTCGAAAAACTAGCGGAGCAACTTAAACCGCAGGACTAGATAATACAATTCACTAGAAACATTGGTGAATAAAGTTATTGTTCAACTAGAACTCGTACAGTTTCAAAAAGGTTGCCGGTCTAACGATCTTTATACCTTCGTATTGCTTTAGTTCCAGTAAGTGCCTGTCGCCGCTGATAATAAAATCACAATTACTGAGCAGGGCT
>DATESY010000070.1:0-4502 GCA_035283865.1 Saccharimonadales bacterium (SeqCode) | reverse complement strand
AAAAGCCGACTATAGGAATAGCTACTAAAGTAGCAGTTAAAAGAAGGTTTATGCCTCTTCTAAATCTCATCTTGAATATATTATACCTACCTGATTAGTAAAGCCCAGCTGAGCGCCAAACTCTACTAATCTTTTGTTATCATTAGATCAATATGAAGGATGTTGCTGCAGCGGTAGCTATCGTACTGGTATTTATCAACTACATACCTTACGTCCGCAACATAATAAGAGGCAAAACTCATCCTCATATCTACAGTTGGTTTCTGTGGACTTTAATTACATTAATCGTTTTTGCCCTGCAGGTCAGTGACCATGCTGGTCCTGGAGCATTTGTTACCTTGGCCGCAGGTATGTTTTCCCTTACGGTTTTAATCTTAGGCTTCAGACTTGGTAAAAAGAATATTACACGCTCAGACACAGCTATTTTAATAATCACTTTCATTGCGATCGGACTTTGGATATTCGCAAAACAGCCGGCGCTATCCGCTATTTTGGTTACATTCGCCGATCTACTCGCCTTTATACCGACTATCCGTAAGTCTTGGCATCAGCCAAATACAGAAACTCTCTTTTTGTATGCCATGAACACTTTACGATTTGTTCTGGTTTTATATGCTCTTCAAAACTACACGATACCTACAGCCCTGAACCCTGCCAGCTGGCTAGTCGCCAATAGTCTCTTTAGTTTAATGCTTATCATCCGCCGCCGCACCCTAGCCGAACATGTTCCTACCCGCGTATAATTTGATTTATGGCGACGTTTGAGGATTTTGAGAAGTTGGATATCCGAGTTGGGAAGATAGTTGAAATCGAAGATTTTCCTGAAGCCCGAAAACCAAGCTATAAACTGAAGATTGATTTTGGCCCGGAGATTGGCGTCAAAAAATCTGTCGCCCAACTTCCACAGAATTACAGCAAAGGCGAACTAAAGGACAAGCTGGTTCTTGGAGTCGTTAATTTCCCTACCCGGCAGATTGGCCCAGCGGTTTCAGAGGTTTTAACATTAGGCGTACCAGACAAAAACGGCGAATGCATCCTTGTCACACCTGACAAAACTGTGCCTTTAGGCGCCAAACTATATTAGCCGAAGTTTATTGGTTCGCCGCGGAGGAGCTTAAAGCCTTTAAGTATTGTTAGATACTCTGGGTCATCTTCGTGTGTATGGGTTACGTGCTCGGTTGGTACTATTTCAGCCCTGCGTTCAATGACCTCTTGCTCGCTGAACCAATCGTAACCAGAGTGGTCTTCGGGATCAAATGTAATATTTGCGATTGGACCTAAGAATCTGGCAAAGTAGACAGCTTCTATCGTATGCGAGCCTTTTATTTGATTCTCATAGGTAAATGCTGAAAAAGGGTCGCCAAGCGATATTTTCCTTCCGAATTCCTCTTTGATTTCACGTTTCAGTCCATCTCGGACATCTTCATAAAGCTCTATATGGCCACCCGGTAATTCATAAAGTCCCGGCAGAAATTTCTTAGTATCTGCTCGCTTTGGCAGAAAAACCTTTGGGACTCCGTCAAACTCATGATGAATAAACGCGCAGGCGCTAATTACCTGTTGCCCATGAGCTGGAGTTTCACTATCGTGTGAGACTTTTGCCATTTACTCTGAGTATATCTGAGTCTTCAAGAGTTGGAGGCTATTCTGTTGCAGCCGAGTAAGTCAGCTCAGGCTCTTTAGATTTAGTGCGCTTAGCACTGACATTCACCACATCACCCTTTTGGTAGCTTTCATCAAGCATACCACCGGCAATAGAATCTTCCAGGGTTTCCTGCAGCAGCCGTCTCATTGGCCGGGCACCGTTATGGGTATCATAGCCTTGCTCCAGCAGATGCTCCTTAGCAGCTTTAGTAACTTCCAGGCCAATACCCTTCTTAACTAGACGAACTCGTAGGTCATCAAGCTGCAGGTCCAGTATCTTAAGAGCATCTTTTTTAGTTAGCGCCCTAAAGACAATAACCTTATCTATACGGTTAAGCAGTTCGGGACGCATCATTTTCTTCAGATCATCAAGCACCATGCTCTTGTTGGCGTCGTGCAGATCATCGAGATTATTGAGCTCAGCCCCAGCGGCTGAAAAGCCGAAACTACCCTCTTTTTGCAACTTCTCGGCTCCAATATTACTGGTCATGATAACAATAGTGTTGGTGAAATCTATCTTACGACCCTTAGCATCAGATAACACGCCGTCTTCTAGGATCTGCAGCAACATATTAAAGACATCGGGGTGAGCTTTCTCTATTTCATCAAACAGCACCACGCTGTAAGGATGGCGGCGTATTTTATCTGTTAATTGGCCACCGTCATCATAACCGACATAACCAGCCGGTGCACCAACCAGTCTTGCCACTGTGTGATGTTCGCCAAATTCACTCATATCCAGTTTCACCAGGGTTTCTTCACTGCCAAAGAACTCCCGGGCCAGTACCCGGGCCAATTCAGTCTTACCGACTCCGGTGGGGCCCATGAAGATAAACGAGCCGATGGGACGCTTTTCGCTGGAAATACCAGAGCGTGAGCGACGTACAGCCCGCGAAACAGTCTCCACCGCCTCATCCTGGCCAATAACGTACTTAGACAGGTTTTTCTCTAGATTAACTAAATACTTAGCTTCGCTACGGATAACCTTGGTTACCGGTACTCCGGTCATGCGGGCGACGGTTTCAGCCACATCATCGCTGGTAATAGTGATTGGTTTACCGGTTTTATGGGTGGTTTCCAGTTCTTTTATCTGGTCATTGATCTGGCTGGCCTTTTGTTTCTCACGGGCGGCCTTTTCATAATCTTCGGTATCTACAGCATCTTCAATGCGGTTATTAACCAGTTTCAGTTCCTTTTGCAGCTGGCGCATTTCCGGTGGTGTTTTACCCTTGTTAACTCGCAAATAGGCGGCTGTTTCATCCAGTAGGTCAATGGCCTTGTCTGGCATGTAGCGGTCATTAATGTAGCGGCGGGCAAACTGGACCGTGTCGGATAATACTTCATCATCGACTTTGACACCGTGAAATTCCTCGTAGTGCTTGCGCAGGCCTTTTAAGATCGCATGCGTTTCGCTCGGCGTAGTTTCTGGTACCTGGACCGGCTGGAGGCGGCGCTCTAAGGCAGCGTCTTTTTCCACGTAGCGGGTATATTCATCGGTGGTGGTGGCACCGACCATATGGATCTTGCCACGGGCCAGGCTGGGTTTTAGGATGTTGCTGGCGTCCATGCTGCCCTCTGCCGCCCCGGCGCCAACAATTAGGTGCAGCTCATCAATAAAGATAATGGTGCTTTTATCGCTTTCCAGCTCGGCAATGACTTTTTTCAGCCGATCCTCGAATTCACCGCGGTATTTAGTACCGGCAATCATGCCAGCCAAATCCAGAGTAACGATGCGCTTATCCAACAAGCTGTCCGGCACTTCTTCGTTAACTATCCGCTGGGCAATGCCTTCCACAATAGCCGTTTTACCAACACCCGGCTCACCAATTAGCACCGGGTTGTTCTTGGTACGACGGTTGAGGATGGTAATAACCCGCTTGATCTGGGCTTCACGGCCGACCACCGGATCGAGTTTGCCCTGGCGGGCCAGTTCGGTCATATCATTGCCGAAGAATTCCAAAGCCGATTTCCTACCATTCTTGCCCCGACGGCTGCGGGTACCAAGCGCCCGGTCCTCTTCTTCGTACTGCTGGCGGTTTAAGAACTGTTCGACTTCAGCGGAGAGCTTGTCGGTATCGACTGTCATATCCCGCAGTAGCGTGGTTGCCCGGGCGTTCTTTTGGCTTAAGATGCTGTATAAAACGTGTTCTGTGCCGCAGTAATCCTGGTTAAAATCCTGAGCTATTTCCCAGGCCATTTTAAGAGTCAATTTAGCGGTTTCAGACAAGCCTTTGCCGCCCATGCTAATAACCAGAGTCTTAGGAGTTAAGTTTAAGGCCAGGCGGGCCCGGTCCAGTGTAATACCGGCTCCTTCTAAAATCTTGGAGCCCATGGAGCCTTCCTGGGCTAGAACGCCGAGTAATAAATGCTCAGTGCCGATGTAGGCACTGCCAGAAGCTCTGGCAATGGCATCGGCGTGCTTTAAGCTATGCAGCGCGTTGTTAGTTAGACGAGCTAAAAATTCTTGAAAATCAGGTGAATTAGGTATCATTTAGTTTAAATTATAAACCTTATACTTAGATTTCGCTGTAACGACGCTAACAAATGTCGTTAGGTCTATTATAGCACAAATTGGCACTCGTCAAGTGAGAGTGCTAATTTATCGCGCTGACTTGCTTGGTTTATCCGTATCAGTATCTGTCCCATGTTCTTCAATAGCCTTAAGCAAGCTATCTTCAAGATCAGACTTCCTCTTCAGCTTCTGCACAACTGGCTTGGCTTCAATCTTCTCTTCTTTAGCCGGTTCTTGCTCTTTTTCTGTTTTAGCTTCTTCGGCTTTAACTTTACCCTTTTCAGCTTCAACATCTAACTCATGACCGGTTAGTTTGCCGGCCAGACGGACATTTTGTCCAGCCTTG
>DATESY010000069.1:0-2852 GCA_035283865.1 Saccharimonadales bacterium (SeqCode) | reverse complement strand
AGCCCGGCCAGGGTTGCTAACAATGGCTCCTTCTTTACTAACCCGATTATTGATAAAAAACAATTCGAGCAGCTACAAAAAAAATATCCAGATATTAAAGGCTGGCCGCACGGTACTAAAGTTAAAGTATCTGCTGGCTGGTTGCTGGAAGAAGCTGGTTTTAAAGGAGTGCATGATCAGCAAACCGGTATGGGTACCTGGCCGGCCCAAGCGCTAGTTTTAGTTAACGAGCATGCCAAAAATACGGCCGACCTTTTAGCCTTCAAACAAAAAATCCAAACCAAAGTTCACCAGGTTTTCGGCATCGTACTGGAACAAGAACCGGAGCTCCTGCCTTAATCTATTGATCACTAGGGAGTGAAAACTGCAAACAGAATTCTCGCACTTCATTACTTAACTTGTTAAGTATTTTGGGATCTTCGGAGTTAGTTATGGCTTGATCTATCCAGCTGGCTATTTGAACCATCTCCTTCTCTTTCATACCCCGTGTTGTAAGTGCCGGCGTACCCAAACGAATACCAGAGGGACTAAATGGTGAGCGTGGGTCAAATGGCACAGTGTTTTTATTGACTGTAATTCCGGCCTGGCCCAGGGCTTTTTCGGCATCGGCACCAATGATTTTCTTATTAGTCAAATCAATGAGCAGTAGATGATTATCGGTACCGCCCGTGACTAACTGGTAGTCTCTTTTAAGTAGTTCCTCGGCCAGCGTTTTAGCATTTTTAACAATCTGCTGCCCGTATTTCTTAAAACTTGGTTGGGCTGCCTCACGTAGTGCTACAGCAATAGCCGCCGTCTGGTGGTTATGCGGACCACCTTGCAAGCCCGGAATGATTGCCCGGTCGATTAAAGTGGGCAAGTTTTCGGGTTTACGTTCAACGGCTTTAAGAGGGTTAGAAACGTTGCCGTCGCATAGAATTATCGCCCCGCGTGGGCCCCGCAAGGTTTTATGCGTAGTAGTGGTAATAACATCTACATGGCCTACAGGTGAAGGATGGGCGTCAGCGACAACTAGGCCGGCGATGTGCGAAATATCAGCTATTAACCAGGACTTGGAGATATTGGCAATTTCTCTCAGTCGGGCCCAGTCAAATATCCGGGGATAGGCTGTGGCACCGACAAACATAAGCTTCGGCTTCTCGGTTTTGGCTAGCTTAGTCATTTCGTTGTAATCAAGATAGCCGTCCTTGCCCGTATGATACTGAACTGAGCGGTAGATCGTACCAGAGAAGTTGACCTTAAGACCATGAGTCATATGGCCACCGTAGTAAAGGTGCATGCCCATGATCGTATCGCCCGGATTAACCAGCGCAAAATAGACGGCTTGGTTAGCCGGCGAGCCGGAATATGGTTGAACGTTGGCATGTGACACACCGAACAGTTTTTTGGCTCTATCACGCGCCAGATTCTCAACAGCATCGACATTTTCACAGCCACCGTAATAACGCATACCAGGGTAGCCTTCTGAGTACTTATCAGTTAGACGGGAGCCTAGTGCTTTTAGTACATCGGCAGAAGTATGATTCTCGCTGGGAATCATTTCCAGCCCTTCGCTCTGCCGACGCTGCTCGGCTACAATAAATTTTTCTACCTCTTTGTCGTCCATAGTAAACTCCTAAAATCTTTTTAAATGTTAAAGAAAGATTTCAGGTAGCTAGATCATGGCCTAATTTTAACATTGTGCTTTAAATAATCGGTTGTAATTTTAAAGTGACTATTTACTTGACGCATATATCATCTGTGATATCATCAGAAGGTTTTATGCCCGAAACCAACCAAAAAATCGGTAGACTTATTTACCAAATCCGCCAGGAGAGAGGCCTTACCCAGGCCGCTTTTGCTAAAAAACTAGGCACCAGCCAGTCAGCCGTCAACCGCATTGAACACGGCAAACAAAATCTAAGCCTAGATACCCTGGGCCGTATCAGTGACGCCTTGCACCGCCCGATCGTCACGCTCAGCAGCGAGGGGGTGAATCTAAGGGTCGAAGGTGGACATGAACTCAAAGGCGAGATTACTCTCAAGAAAAGCAAGAATGCTGCCGTAGCAATCATCTGTGCCAGTCTTCTTAACAAAGGCACCACCCGCCTAAAAAGCATCCCCCGGATTGAAGAAGTTAATCGCATTATAGAAGTACTGACCAGTATTGGTGTATCGGTGCGTTGGGTTGGTGACAGTGATATGGAAATTAAAGTGCCGGCCAAGCTTGATCTGGAGAATATTAACAAGACAGCTGCTCGCAAAACCCGGATTGTTATCTTGCTGGCCGGGGCGTTGATGCACGATACAAGTGAATTTAAAATTCCCTACGCCGGTGGCTGTGAGATAGGCAAGCGTTCGGTGCTGCCACATATTTATGCCCTGGAAGAATTTGGCACTAAGATTGAAGCCCACAAAGGCAACTACCATGTCAGCGTGCGGCGTCAGCTGCCTAAGCGCCCAGTGGTACTTTATGAGTCAGGCGATACTACTACCGAGAACGCCATCTTGGCCGCTGCCAGAACCGAAGGTGAAACTACCATTAAGATGGCCAGCGCTAACTACATGGGCCAGGATCTGTGTTTTTTCCTGCAGAAACTGGGGGTCAAAATTGACGGCATTGGTACAACTAGCCTGCGAATTCGAGGTGTAGCCAACATCCGCAAAAGCCTTAGCTACACCCCCAGTGAAGATCCGGTTGAAGCTATGACTTTCATTGCGGCAGCGGTAACTACCAATTCGTCAATTATGATCAGGCGGGCGCCAATTGAATTTCTAGAACTGGAACTGCTAAAGCTGGAAAAGATGGGCCTGAAGTTCACGACTTCTGATACTTACAAGTCCGAAAATGGTTTTACTGACCTGGTGGATAT
>DATESY010000068.1:0-4448 GCA_035283865.1 Saccharimonadales bacterium (SeqCode) | reverse complement strand
GTTAACTGCCCGCTCGATGGCCGCCATCCGGTCGATGAGCTCGGCCGACAGCATGGGCCTGAGCCTAGACCAGTTTCCAAGAGGCTGCGCCGTCGCTTGCGCCGCAACGCCATTCGTAATGCGCGTTACGGCCACATGGAGCGAGCCGACCAGCTGCTTCAGAGACTGGCAGCCAATGGCGCGATCGACGAGGCCTACGCGCTTCGTGAAGAGTACCGGATCAAGGCACCACTACTGCTGACTACCGTGACCGGCAATGGCTGCAAAACCTTCGTCACTGCGCCACCAAACCACGTCGCGGTCTGCGAATAGGGGTCTATACCCTTTTGGGTGGCCGCGTGTTCATACCGCGGCCACCTTTGCCCTAGTGGGCGCCTCCCTCTCTTTTAATTTGAATAGTTCAGTAATATATTTAACGGACAGGCGTATAGTATAACCATAAGCTAAAGGCCTAAATGGTAATACCAAAACCAAAATATCTAACCCGGAAACTCGCCCAGCTGCCGAAACTCAATGGCAAAAACCATGATTTGCAACCGGCAGACGTGCAAGCTGCCCGTGCCTATATTGCCAAATATTGGCCAAGGCTGACTCGTTATCATCCTAAGGATAATGATAGTCTGATCGGTTTACCTAAACCCTACTTGGTTCCGGCTCATGAAATAGGTCATGAATTCGACTTTAACGAACTTTATTATTGGGACAGCTACTTCATGGTACAAGGGATTTTAGATGACCAACACAAGGACTTGGTCCTGGGTATTTTAGAAGACCTTTTTAGCTTATTTGAACGCTTCGGTGTTATTCCCAATGCTTCACGAACGTATATGACCAGCCGTTCGCACCCGCCTTTTCTTAGCAGCTTTATCCTGGATGTATATAAAGCCTACAAACTTGATAAAAAGTGGTTAAAGCGGGCTAAAAAAATCGCTCAAGAGGAATACCAAACAGTGTGGCTGGGCACCGTGAAGCCCAACGCCCGTCAGGTATATGAAGGCCTCAGCCGCTACTACGACTTTAATTACTTGCAAGATATAGCCGAAGCCGAAAGTGGCTGGGACCTAACGCCGCGTTTTAACCACAAGGCGCTTAATTTCCTGCCAGTCGACCTAAACTCACTGCTTTATAAATATGAAAAAGACTTCAGTTATATAGAGGATTTACTTGGTAATAAAACTGCCGCTGCAAGATGGGACAAGCGGAGTTATCACCGGCGGATGACAATGAACAAGCTGATGTGGAGCGATATGAGGGGACTTTATTACGATTATAACTACCTTAAAGAAAGCCGTGGCTCTGTAGCCTCACTGGCCGCCTATTATCCAATGTGGGCTGGCCTGGCCAGCGACAAACAAGCCGCCAGATTAGTCGGATCGCTTAAAAAGTTCGAGAAGCGTGGCGGCCTGGCCACAACTGATGCCCCTCAAGTTGGCGTTCTAGTACCAGGCGCTATCCCTACCCAATGGGCTTACCCCAATGGCTGGGCACCACTACATTTTATAGTTGTGCGGGGGCTGCAAAAATATGGCTACCATGGAGAGGCCCGGCGGATTGCCTTAAAATGGCTGCAAACTAATCTAGAGTGGTTTAATAAACACCACGTTTTCCTAGAAAAATATAATGTTGTCCAACCAAGTAAACCACCAGCTAAAGGCATTTATCCCAGCCAAATCGGCTTTGGCTGGAGCAACTCTATTTTTGAGGTTTTTTGTAAAGAATTTATTGACCATGGCTGAGCCAACCATATTACCCTGCGGAGATAAACTGGCCTTTGACAGCGAGAAGGAAGCTCTGGATCAAGCCCGGGTTATTAAATGGCAACGTGATACTAAACTTAAAGCCTACAGGTGCCGCTACTGCCAGCTTTGGCATCTTTCCAGTAATCTTTAGTCTATAATTTAGTTATGAAAAAACAGAGTGCGGGACTTTTGGTTTATAGGCTAAAAAATGGCCAGCCCCAAGTTCTAATTGTTCATATCGGCGGACCATGGATGGCCAATAAGGACAAGGGTGCCTGGACTATTCCTAAAGGTGAATATGAAGCAAGCGAAGATCCTTTAAAGGTTGCCTATAACGAGTTTGCAGAAGAGTTAAGTAAAAAGCCCCCAGCCAGCGAACCACTGCCACTTGGCACAATCGAGCAAAAAAATAACAAAACAGTAATAGCTTGGGCAATTGAGGGAGATTTAGACCTAATTGGCGCAAAAAGTAATACTGTAAAAATTGAATGGCCGCCAAAGAGCGGAAAGATACAGGAATTTCCCGAGGTTGATAAACCTGGCTGGTACAGCCTGGAAGCAGCTGCCCAGAAACTGCTGAGCGCTCAGGTACCGCTGCTGCAGCGGCTGGCTGAGCATCTAAATATCGATTTTGATCCTGCCAAGGGTGAACAACCCTCCCTGTTTTAACAGATAGTTTTAAGCTACAATTAAGCAGATGAAGTTTTATGTTACGACCTCAATTCCCTATGTAAACAATGAGCCCCACATTGGCTTTGGTATGGAACTAGTGCAGGCGGATATACTGGCCCGTTACTGGCGGGCCCAAGGCGTGCAGGTACTTTTTAGCGCTGGCACCGATGAGCACGGCGGTAAAATTGCCGAAAAGGCCGCTGAGGCTAAACTGGAACCCAAGGTCTTTGCCGACCAGATCAGTCAGAAATTTGTTGATGTTCTGAAAGTTTTGAACATCAGCAACGACCGTTTTATCCGGACTACCGATCAAGGCCATGAACAAAGGGCCCAGCTGATTTGGCAGAAACTATTTGCTGCCGGCCATATTTACAAAGGTAAATACAACGGCTGGTACTGTACCGGTCATGAGGAATATTTCCCCCAAAAGCTAGTTAAGGCCAACAAGGGTGTCTGCCCGGACCATAACCGGCCCTATGAAAAACTGGAAGAGGAAAACTATTTCTTCAAAGCCTCAGCCTTTAGCGGGCAGGTTAATAAAGCTATAAGCAGCGGTATCTTTAGGGTCGTACCCGATAGCCGTAAAAATGAGATCCTATCAGTCCTAAAAGCCGGCTTGGCTGATACCAGCATCAGCCGCCCAAAGGATAAGATTAGCTGGGGTATTGGCGTGCCAGGCGACGAAACTCAGGTTATCTACGTTTGGTTTGAAGCGCTGATGAACTACATAACAGTGCTCGGTTATCCCGAACATAGTGATTTCAAAACTTTCTGGCCAGCCGATGTACAAGTAATTGGCAAAGACATTTTGCGTTTCCATGCCGCTATCTGGCCGGCCATGCTACTGGCTCTAAGAATAGAATTACCTAAAGCGCTTTATGTGCACGGCTTTGTGAATATCGACCATCAGAAAATCAGCAAGACCCTTGGTAACGTTATTACACCAGCCCAGGTAGTCGAAAAATATGGTGCTGATGCCACCCGTTATTTCTTGGCCCGTCACATCCCCAGCTACGGTGACGGTGACTTTACTTGGGGCCTAATTGAAGCGGCCTATAACAGTGAATTGGCTGACCAGCTTGGTAATGCCGTTTCGCGTACAGCTGCCATGGTCAGTAAATACCAAAATGGCATTATTGGTGAAGTACCGGCGCCGGAGCATGATGTGGCAGCTTACGCCGGCCACATGCAAAACTACCGTTTCGATAGAGCCCTAGACCGGGTCTGGGAGCAAGTCAAGGGTCTTAACCAGTACGTTGACGAGTCCAAACCCTGGGAGATCGCTAAGACCAAAGACGAGGAACATTTGCGCGAAGTTCTAGCCTATTTAGTTTCCAACTTGCTGGAAATTGCTGTACTAGTTGCACCCTTTATGCCCGAAACAGCGGCTAAGATTAATCAGACATTTAGTAGTGGCGTGCTAAAGCCACTGCCTGGTCCGCTGTTTCCCAAACACGAGACCACAACCACTCCAGCAGGTTAAGAACATTTATGGAACTCACCGACACCCATTGCCACTTGCAATTTAAGGACTACCCCAGCCCGTATAAGGTCCTGGCGGCAGCCGCTCAAAATAAAGTAACCAGGCTAATTTGTGTCGGCACCGATATTGCCGACAGCCATAAGGCCATAGATATGGCCGCTAAGTATAAAAATGTCTGGGCCAGTGTTGGCGTCCATCCTCATGAGGCGGCTAGCTATGCCCATGACAAACACGCCGAGGTCCAGCTTAAAAAACTGCTGGACCATTCCCGGGTCGTGGCTGTTGGCGAAATCGGACTGGATCTTTACAAGAACTATTCATCCAGAGCCGACCAAGAAAAAGCTCTGCGGCTGCAGATCGAGACTGCCGGCACCAAACTACCTTTCATTTTTCATGTTCGGGATGCCTGGGGCGAATTTTGGTCGGTCTTTGATTCTTACAAGGGCCTACGTGGAGTAGTGCACAGTTTTAGCGCCCATCCCGGCCAGCTGGACCAAATTTTAACCCGGGGGTTGTACGTAGGACTTAACGGTATCATGACCTTTACCGACGAT
>DATESY010000067.1:0-2766 GCA_035283865.1 Saccharimonadales bacterium (SeqCode) | reverse complement strand
GCCAAAAAAGATGTCAATTGAGAATTGATCGGCGTTGGTGTTGCCCGAGACCTTTTGCCTGGCCAGTTCCGGCGTACAGCCGCTGACTATTTTATTAGAAACCTTGTCTAGGGTAGTGTCCTGGGTTTTGGTCACGCCCCTTGGCCTGTACCACGAAGGGTAAAGGTCGGTGGCCCGGCTCGGTTCGACCGAGCCAATACCGACATGCGTGGTTACCACAAAGGCCGGTAATTCTTGTACAGTGCTTGGCCGTGTCCAGTTCTGCGGCTTGAGGTTAGCGTGAGTTTCGTTCATCCAGCCTGTCCAAATTGGCCTGGTCATGTTTTCCATAAAGCCGCTCATGGCTTTTTGACGGCTGTGGTGGCCGACCCAGACGGCCGCTGCATACTTGGTTGAATAGCCGATCAGCCAACCATCTTTGGCATCGTTGGTGGTACCGGTCTTGAGGGCAAAATTCCAGCCTTTGTAGCGCTGGGCCTTTTGGCCGCCAGGGAAGTAGCTGGCGTTGGGGTCGGAAATCATATCGGTCACTATATAGGCTGTATCAGCTCTGAGCGCTTGCTCGGGCTTGGGCTGTTTGTATTCATAAAACGGTTTGGTTTCACTCTTGGCGTCGTAAATTTTCAGGATGTAGGTCGGGGGAATATATTGTCCCATCCGCGATAAGGTAGCAAAACCGCTGACGTGCTCATCCAGCCGCAGAAAAGCCCCATCACCGATACCAGCCGCTCCGTAGCACTGGGTGGTTTGAGTCAGCTCGTTGTTGGCATAGCACTTGTAGCCGCTTTTCAGGCCCATGGCTTCAGCTGTTTTAATGGTTTTATCGACACCAGTGGTTAAAATGGCTTTAACCGCTGGTATGTTGCGCGAACCGCCTAGGGCATAGCGCAAGCTCATCGGACCGGGTTGGCGGAAATCGTAGTTCTTCAGACAGTTGCCACCTTGCCTGGGATGGGCTTTATTGGTGCAGGGATAGCCCGGCAAAGCGCCTTCGAGGTCATAAAGCACTGAACCGGCGCCGGCGTTAGTACTATTTTCAATTAAGGCTGAATAATCGTAGGGCTTAAAGCTGGAGCCCGGGGGCAGAGGAGTCTGAGCATAGTTTATTTGACCGAACTCCGGGTTGTTGAAGTCAACGCCGCCAACCAGAGCCACCATCTGGCCGGTCTTAATATCTTGGGCGGCAAAAGCCGCTGTGTCGCCGCCTTGACGCTTAACTTGGGCCAGGCCTTTTTGGACCTGGGCTTCAGCCCGGTTCTGGGCGTCCATATCCAGGGTCGTAATAACCTTCCAGCCGCCAATTTTGTTGGTGCTACTGCCAGCGTTAGGTACAAACTTCTGGTTCAGCTCGTTTTTAGCCGCCAGCAGGAAGTATGGCGACTTAATGCCAGCATATTTAGTGGACTGGGGCTGGACAGTCGCTAGAATATCGACTTTTTTGGCCTCTTCGGCCTTGTCTTTAGTTAGTTTGCCGATCTCGACCATTGAATCAAGGGTGTAGTTATAGCGGGCAGTAAAGGCCTCGCGGTCAAAAAATTCTTTGTTATAGGGTGAATAAATAGACGGCGATTTGGGGATGGTCGCCAGCATGGCTGATTCGGCCAGGTTCAAGTCCTTAGCCGGTTTATGGAAGTAATCCGAAGCGGCCGCCTGTACGCCGTAGTCGACACCGCCATAAGGAGCGGCATTAAGATAGCCGGTTAAGATTTCATCCTTTTTATAGCTCCTCTCCAGTTCAACTGCTAAGATGACTTCTTTAATTTTACGCCCTAAGCTGCGTTGAGCGGTCCAGTTCTCGTTGAGTTTCACCAGTTGCTGGGTAATAGTTGAACCACCTTGCGTAGAACCTCGTTTAAAGATGTCGTTAAAGGCGGCCCGGGCAATGCCCCGGATGTCAAAACCGCGGTGCTTATAAAAATCACGGTCTTCAATGGCTACGGTGGCGTCTTTAACAAACTGGGAGATCTCATTGCCTGGTACCGGCACCCGCTTAACGGCGTCGTAATCCTGCCACAGCAGATGCTGTCCGGTCCGGTCATAGTAGCTAATGCTGCCACCCAGCTTATTGCCGGTGACGCTAATATCTGGCAGGTCCTTTCGGAAATAGGCAAAGACACCGAGTGTCAAAACAAAAATAGCGACAATGGCAATTCCGGTGATCTTCAGGGCGGCAATAGCCCCGTCGCGGCTAAACCAGTATTCGGCTTGGCGGCGTAGGTCAAGCCGCCAAAAGAACCTTTTAAAACGTGATTTAGGCAGGCCGCGCATACGTGATACTTTACGCAGCGATTTACCTTCTTTCACGGCGCTCCAGCGTTCACCCAAGCTACGTTGGACTTTAAGGACGCGGCCAGATCTAGTAGTCACATATTTGCCCGGACTTCGCCGGCTGCGGCCACTGCCAGACCTTCTCCAGTTTCGTTTAACCATAATTTACTAACTAGCTATTATAGCAAAATGCTTATACATTCTGAGGGTAGGACTTTAGGGTATACTGTTACTTGTTAATCATGCTAAAAAGGGCTGAGAAATAGCTTATGAAACTAAGTGAAGACCTAACGTGGCGCGGCCTAATCAAAGACAAAACTTTTGCCGATATTACCTGGCTGGATAAGCCCCAAAGCTTTTACCATGGCATAGACGCCTCAACCGACTCTATGACAATCGGCAACCTGGCGGTCATGATCCTGGCGCGTAGGTTAATAGACGCTGGCTGGAAAGCAGTTCTTCTAGCAGGTGGTGCCACTAGCTTAATCGGTGACCCGG
>DATESY010000066.1:0-4073 GCA_035283865.1 Saccharimonadales bacterium (SeqCode) | reverse complement strand
TTTGGAACTGGTGGTTCTTAAACCGGGTGATGCGCTGCCAGGATTTTGTAGGCTTTAATTATTACTTCACCGACTATTTCAAAGGGGTTGTCCGCAAAAACCCTAAAACCCATTACCACCATGTACACACCGGCCACCGCGGTCCCATTAGAAAAAGCCGGGAGAATCCGCCAGGCCCCTTAAGTGACCTGGGCTGGTATATGGAACCATCCGGTATTTACCACGTTATTGTCGAAGCCGCTAAAAGATACAAGAAGCCCATTATTATTACCGAAACAGGCGTGGCAGATATTCATGACCGTTACCGTAAGTGGTGGATAAAAGAGAACCTGGAGGCTATCGAGCGGGCCAACCAAGAAGGCGCCAATGTCATTGGCTATTTCCACTGGAGTCTGCTGGATAATTTTGAATGGTCTACTGGCTGGTGGCCGAAGTTTGGCCTGGTAGCGGTGGACAGGGAACACGATATGAAACGGACTATTAAAACTAGTGGTAAATGGTATGCCCAGCAGATTGAAAAACTGAGCTAACTGAAATAACCTTGACCTTTTTAACAGTTTGTGCTAGTATATGTCCATGGTTAAGTCATACAAAGAAATGAAACTTCCAGAAGAACTAAAGCCCGCATATGATCGAAGTATAGAGTCCGCAGATGTTGAAACACGTATGTCGCAACAACTTGCAGTAGAAACAGTTCTACATCCCACGGGAGCATTAAAGGGCATAGAAGTTGATAAGACTCCATCTCAGGGTTTAGGATGGAACCGCTTAAGAAAATTCGGAGTTTATACCTTAGTTGCTGCTGGTATTGGTGCAGGTGCCATGACGTTCGCTCAGCTCCGCGGCGGTAGCGAGCGGCCGCTTACACCTAGCGAGCAAAAGCAGTACGTAGACGATAATGATCACCCCAGCGCTAATCGCAACTAAAGATCTAGTGCTAAAGACAAATTAGTAAACACTATATATTGTGGAAAAGTAGACATATTTACAAAACTGTGGACAAGTGACCGCTCAGCCGGTCGCTTTTTCTTATAAAACCCTTGCGTGTGGGTAAGATATGCCTGTACACTCAGCTCAGTGGGTAAACGTGGGTAGCCAAAATAGCTACTCATCAAAAAATAAAAACCACTAGAAAAAGGGACCAATGGGAGACTACTTCGAAAGAAAACTTGACGACAAGCGTCGGTTGGGCATTCCAGCCGAACTTCGAGGCGAGTTTGGCAGCGGGGTAGTAATCACCAAAGGTTTTAAAAACTATCTACACCTCTATCCTAAGTCCGTCTGGGACCAACAGGTTGAACCGCAGCTACAAGGTAATATCCTTGACGAACAAACTGCGGATCTTAATGTTCAGTTCCGACTGGGCAAGACAGAGGCTATGCTCGACGCTCGCCAGGGCAGGGTCACGCTGGAACAGCACTTGCTGGACCATGCCGGGATCACCCGCGACGTTGTAGCTGTACGGGCCGGGCGCTATTGGCGCCTAATGGCCAAATAGCTAGTTTCAGCGCAACTTAACAATTTAGCAAAAGCCAATTAAAACCCTTCGAGATTAGCTAATTGGCAGTCAGCCGGTGGGAACAAAAGGGTAACACCTGCAAAAACACCCTTGTACATTCCAAAAAACGTAACACCTCCCAAAACTCCACCTCACAAAAGTCTCTCACAAGAACTTTTAAGAAGCGAAAAAGCAAGAACAAACCGTTCGCGCTTCGTCGTTTCCCAACTTATTCACCCTTTATGGGTGAGTAAAATAAAAACAAAAAACAAGGTAAAAACAAAAAGCTGGCTGCTGATTAGGTGATCTTGCAAAAACAAAAACAAAACCAGAAATGCCAAAACCAACAATAGTTCATACGCCAGTGCTGCTAGGCGAGACCCTGTGTTTTTTAAATCCTAAGCCGGGAGAATCTTATTTAGATCTTACGGCCGGGATGGGCGGTCACACTGCCGCCATACTCGAGCTCACGCAGGCGCCTCAAAAAGCCGTGCTGGTAGACAAAGACCCAGCTGCAGTAGAAATACTGTGTAAGAAGTTCAAGGACCTAGAAATCCTCCAAAGTGACTTTTTATCGGCCAGTGAGAAACTGGCAGAGCAGGGCAGAACGTTCGATCTTGTTTTGGCCGATCTCGGTGTAAGCTCACTGCACCTTAACGAAGGGCAACGTGGTTTTTCCTTTGTTCGCCCAGGACCGCTAGATATGCGGATGGACCGGGCTCAGAGCTTAAGTGCTGAGCAGATTGTTAATTCCTGGGACGAGCAGAAAATTGCCGATCTTCTAAGAACCTATGGCCAGGAGCGCAAGGCCAGGCCCATAGCAGCCAAGATTGTAGCTAATCGTCCAATTCATACCACCGACCAGCTGGCGGCAATTGTGGCCAGCAGCTACCGTTTCCGTAGTAAGATCCATCCGGCAACCAGAACCTTCCAAGCCCTGCGCATAGCCGTTAATGACGAGCTGGCGCAACTGGAGAAAAGTTTACCGCTGTGGTTGGAACTACTGGCACCAGGCGGACGTCTGTCTGTTATTAGCTTCCACAGTCTGGAAGACCGGCTGGTCAAGCAAGCTTTCAAAGAAGCTGCCGAGGAAGGTTATGAGGCGGAGATTCAGCTACTAACCAAAAAACCCATAACTGCCCAAAACGATGAAATAGTTTTAAATCCGCGCGCCCGCAGCGCCAAGTTGCGAGCCGTAGTAAAAATAAAAAATAGAAAGGGCTAAAAAAGTCTCATGCCTATTAAGGTAGAGTACAAAAATTCCCGTGCCGCTAGAGTGCCCGTAAGGGTCATACACTAGCTTAATCTTGACCGGGATTAATCCCACCCGCCTATCCCTAAAAGATAAATGCGGGTGGGGACCAAGCAAAAACAAAAAAAGAAAACATATGACATATTCAAGTTCAGTTGCCGCCTCCAAGCAAGGCTATGCCCGAAAGGGGCAAAATGCCGTATCGTTTGTGGCCGCGACTCGCACATTAGGACCGATTAGCAACACCATCATTCTGATAGTCCTGGCTTGCCTTATCGGGCTGCTGTATCTGACCCAGGTGACCAAGACCAACAGCTACGGTTACACCATTAATAGCCTGCAGCAACAACAAAGTGAGCTTCAGGACCAAAAAGCCAATCTGGAAGTCACCTCCGCCCGCTTGCAGTCGCTAGAGCGCGTAGCCAGCAGTGAGGTAGCTAAGGGGTTGGTTTCAGTTGCGCCTTCAGGCAGTCTTAGCCAATAAATTAGTTGATGAGACTAAGCCTGAGTTCGCCGGGCGCTGAAGCTGCGGCGCCTAAATCCAATCGACGCCTATCTGTCTGGTACGGCCTTTTGATTTTAATACTGGCCATTTTTATCGCCCGGCTGTTTTATCTGCAGATTGTCCGCCATGACTACTACCGGGCACAAGCTCTGGCCGACCAGCAAAAAGAGTACACCATCCCAGCGGCCAGGGGCACCATTGCAGCCAAAAGCGGTAGCGGCAGCGTAGCGCTGGTACTTAATGAGAAACTTTATACCCTCTATGCCGACCCAGCTTTTATTAAAAATGCCACAGAAGCAGCCGCCAAAGTGGCTGCCGTAACCAATGCCGATAAGGCTGAATATGCCAAGGCCATGAAGACCAAAAACAGCCGCTACGTCGTGCTGGCCAGACGTTTGGGCGAAGACCAAAAAAAGCAAATTAGTGATCTTAAACTGCCTGGCGTTGGCACCCAAGCTCAGCAATACCGGACTTACCCCCAGGGCAGTCTAGCTGCCCAGGTGCTGGGCTTTGTTAATAACGATGGCCAGGGAACTTACGGTGTTGAACAAGCGTTAGATAAGACCCTGATGGGCACACCGGGTAGGCTCAAGGCCATTACTGATGCCCAAGGTGTACCACTAGCTGCCAGCCGTGACAATATCCAAGTCGATCCCAAACCGGGTAAGGACCTGGTGCTGAGCCTGGATCTAGGCATGCAAAGACAGCTGGAAACGATCTTAAAACAAGGATTAGAAGCTTCTAGAAGTGATAGCGGCGGTGCCCTGATTATGGAAGCCGATAGCGGCGCCATCCGGGCCATGGCTAATCTACCAACC
>DATESY010000065.1:0-3806 GCA_035283865.1 Saccharimonadales bacterium (SeqCode) | reverse complement strand
CAGCAGTGAGCCAAAACCGTCCAAGGCATCAGAAAAAGTACGGCTGCCAGCCAGGTTATCTTTAACGGTACTAAAGTTATTAATAACTGTACTTAAACCACTGGCAAAAACAATGTTCAGTACTAGATATACCAACATAATGCCGCCCAGGATCCTCCAATGTTTTTGGAAAAGCCTAAATACTTGACCGAGGATGCTGAAACTGGTTGGCACAGCCACCTTACTAGCTGTCTTCTTAGCCTGGACCCGCTTTTGCGCCTTTGTGCCTTGGCGCAGGCGCCCACTAAAAACGCTGGATTTGGCCTTTTTTGCCATACCTCTATTATAGCCTAACAGGGGTGATTTTACCCGCTATTTAAAGCTTCATTTCCCGCAGGGCTTTAACCCGGGCTTCAACCGGCGGATGGGTACTAAATAAACTGGCGAAGCCTTTGCCGGACAATGGGTTAGCAAAAAACATATGGGCCGTAGCGGTGTTAGGCTTTTTAAGGGCGCTGCCGTATTTACCAATCTTTTCCAGGGCTGAAGCCAGCCCGTCCGGATAACGCGTTGTTAGGGCGCCGGTGGCATCGGCTAAATATTCCCGGCGCCGGCTAATGGCCAGCTGGATTAGCATGGCGGCTATGGGCGCCAAAATAACAGCCACAATTGCCAGGGCATACATTAACTGGTTGCCTTCACGGCGGTTATTACCACCAAAGAAGGAGATATGCCAGAAAAAATCACCAATCATAGAAATAATGCCGGCCAGGGCAAAAGCAATGGTGTTTACCCGCATATCATAGTTTTTGACATGTCCCAGCTCATGAGCCATCACGCCTTCAAGTTCCTGGTCGTCCATTGTTTGTAGCAGGCCCGTAGTTGCACAAACTGCCGAGTGGTCTGGACTACGGCCAGTCGCAAAAGCATTCGGTGCCGGATCGTCCATGATATAGACCTTAGGCATGGGCAAACCTTCGGTAATTGATAGGTTGTCCACCGTCCGCCAAAGGCGCGGATTATCTTTTTTAGTGATTTCCTTAGCTTTGTTAATAGCTAGGGCCATCTTGGCCCCGGCAAAGTAGCTAAACAAGGCGTAGCTTAGTGAAAACAGACCAATGAAAAACAACAGGCCCCGCTGGCCGGTGGCTTCACTGATTAAATAAGCCAGTGCCCATAGCAACACTAAAAAACCCAGCAGCAATATCCAGGTCCGGCGTTTATTGGAAGATATCTGTTCGTACATTATTTCTTATTTGGAAAAATCGACCTTGACCGGGTCGGCCACTTTGACGGCTTCAGTCTCGCTAACAGCAAAGAATTCGCGTAGTTTAAAACCTAGTAGACCGGCAATAAGATTGGTCGGGAAGGTCTGGATCTTAGTATTTAGATCCCGGACGCCGCCATTGTAAAAGCGGCGGGCGGCCTGGACTTTGTCTTCGGTATCGGTAATTTCATCTTGTAGTTTCTGGAAGTTTTCACTGGCCCGCAACTGTGGGTAGGCTTCAGCGATAGCAAAAATACTCTTAAGCGCCGATTGGAATTGGTTCTCGGCCTTACTAACTTCACCAACGGTGCTGGCACCCAGGGTTTTAGCCCGGGCTTCGGTAACTTCTTTAAAAGCCGCCCGCTCGTGTTTAGCATAGCCTCTAACTGATTCAACCAGATTTGGAATTAGATCAAACCGGCGCTTTAGCTGGACTGTAATGTCACTCCAGGCTTCATCAACCCGCACTTTTGAGCGCACTAAACTGTTATAGATAAGTACGATTGCCAGCAAAATGACGCCGACAATTATTAACGCAATGGTCATTAGTTGTTTACCTCCTTGATAGACTTCTACTTAAATTATACATCAAGTATCATGAGCATTAGCATGAGCCATAAGAAAATAATCTTGTTAGTAGTTGTCCTGGTAGCTTTAGGTCTCTATCTATACAGCCGGCCCCTGCCGGCAGGTAATGCCAAAGCAATACTTAGCAGTGTTAAGACGGCTGAAACTGTAGATCTTCCCTGGCCGGCTTACGGTCAAGGCGCGCTTGGCGCTAGGAGCTACGGTGTCTTGACTACACACGGTGAGCAAACCCCAGTGCCCATAGCCAGCATTACTAAAATTGTCACGGCTCTGGCCGTACTAAAAGAAAAGCCTTTAGCTAAAGGTGAGAAGGGGCCAAATATTACTATAAATAGCGACGATGTTGCAATTTATAACGAGTTTGTTTCCCAGGACGGTTCAGTCACACCAATAACCAGAGGTTCACAGATAAGTGAGTATGATAGCCTGCAATCGATGTTGATACCATCATCGAATAATATGGCTGCGACTGTTGCTAAGTGGGCTTTTGGTTCAGTCGATAACTATGTCAAATACGCTAATCAGATGCTGCTCGATATGGGCTTCAAGCAAACACATGTCGATGAAGCCAGCGGCTTTTCGACTAAGTCTGTCAGTACCGCCACCGAGCTGATAAAACTCGGGGAAATAGCTTTGGCTAACGAAGTTATTGCTGAGATAGTCAATAAAGACACTGTTAATTTACCGTTCGCCGGTAAAGTCAACAACATTAACTGGTTACTGGGCAATGAGGGGGTAATTGGTATAAAGACCGGTAATACCGATGAAGCTGGCGGTTGTTTACTGTTTGCCGCCCAAAAAAACATCTTAGGTCAATCGATAACGTTAATAGGCGCTATCTTAGGGGCGCCAAGCCGCTATGAGGCTATAGCCGATTCCCGGGATGTTTTACGTTCAGTTGAGAAGGCTTTCGAAAAAGTCACAGTTGTTCAAAAAAAACAAGTTCTAGGCAGTTACGAAACCCCTTGGGGTGCTAAATCTGATTTAATAGCCAGTGACGAACTGTCTGTTGTGGCTTGGAAGGGGACATCTATTGAACCAACGTTTAAGACACTAGCTACCTCTTCTTCGAAACTGGCGGGCAATCATGTTGGCGAAGTAAAAGTTTCTTACGGTGAGCAGCAAAAAACTGTACCGGCTGAGCTGAAGAATGATCTACCTGATCCCAGCTGGTACTGGCGATTATTCCGCTAATTGGTTACAATAACAGAGGTAAGGGCGAATGGCGGAATTGGTAGACGCGCTAGCTTCAGGAGCTAGTGAGCGCAAGCTCATGGAGGTTCAAGTCCTCTTTCGCCCACCATCTGTTAAAGGAGGCTGGTCCTTTTGAATAAAATAGCACACTATTTACAAGAGCATTTGTCGGGTGAGGTTACCTCTAGCCCTGATGTACGGCGACATTTTGCGCATGATGGTAGTATTTTGCAGCTAGTACCAAGCGTCGTGGTGTACCCGAGAAATGAGGGGGATATACGTAAAACTGTCCGCTTTGCCTGGCAACTGGCCCAGCGCGGAAAGGTTTTACCTATCACCGCCCGCGGTGGTGGTAGCAACAGTGTTGGTGACGCTATTAGCAGTGGTGTAATTATGGCTTTTACGGCTCATATGAACGAGATTTTGGAACTTAACGCTAAAAAACGTTTTATGGTTGTCCAGCCAGGATTAACATATAACGTGCTGGAGCAAGTCCTTAATTCCCATGGCCTGTTTTTACCTCCTTACCCCACCTCTCAGGCTTACGCCACCATTGGTGGCGGCATGGCTAACAATGCCATCGGAGAAAAGTCCGTAAAATATGGTTCAACCGAAGATTACGTAAGATGCCTGAGGGTTGTTTTAAGTAACGGCGAAGTTATTGAAACTGAACCACTAGGCAAGAAAGAGCTGAACCACAAACTGGGGCTGCAAAGCTTCGAAGGTGAAGTTTACCGCTCACTCGATAAACTACTTGAAGAGAATGCCGATTTTATCG
>DATESY010000064.1:0-7619 GCA_035283865.1 Saccharimonadales bacterium (SeqCode) | reverse complement strand
TGAGTAAATGAATACCATTGGCGGACAAGAATTATTCCTGTCCGGCTTGCAGCCCAAAGATAACTGGGATCGTAGCGGCCGTTGGCATGATGATGTAGTCGATATTTGGTTTAAAACCCGCATCCATGACGCTAAAGGCTTCCATATGGGTCCGGAACTGGGACTGTCTAACACTCATGAAGAGGCCATTACAGCCATTATGCGCGGCTTTATTAGCTCCTATAAGGACCTGCCGGTCTATGCCTATCAGTTTCAGACCAAATTTAGGAACGAACCTCGGAGCAAAAGTGGGCTGCTGCGCTGTCGCGAATTCATCATGAAAGACCTTTATTCTTTCTCCAAAGACCAAAAACAGCACAATCAGTTTTACGAAAAAGCCAAAGCTGCCTACACTAAGATCTTTGAGCGCTTGGGGCTGGGTAAGGACACCTATCTGACCTTTGCTAGCGGCGGCAGCTTTAGTAAGTACAGCCATGAATTCCAAACAGTTACTGATGTCGGCGAAGACACGATCTATGTCCACGAGGGTAAAAAACTGGCTATTAATAAGGAAGTTTATAGTGATGAAGCCCTCAAGGAACTGGGTGTGGAAAAATCTGAGCTGGTCGAGAAAAAAGCTGTCGAGGTCGGTAACATCTTCCCGCTAGGGACTCGTTTTTCCGAACCCCTGGGCTTAAATTACACCGACGAGGCCGGTAAGCCCCGTCCGGTTATTATGGGCAGTTACGGTATTGGCCCGGGCCGGGTAATGGGTACCATAGTCGAGCACTTGGCTGATAGCAAGGGCCTGGTCTGGCCGCCGCAAATAGCGCCATTTAAGGTTTATTTAGCCCCTTTGTCGGACGATAAAACAGTGCTCGAGGCGGCCGATAAGGCCTACAAGCTATTGACAGATTCCGGTATCGGCGTACTATATGATGACCGTAGTGCGCGACCCGGCGAAATGTTCGCCGACGCCGATTTAATCGGCCTACCTTATAGGGTAGTGGTCAGCGAAAAAACATTACAAAAAGGTTCTTTGGAAATAAAATTACGTACGGCTTCGCAGGTCCAGCTAGTGCCCCTGCACTCGCTGGCCAAGGCTTTACAAGATTGATATAATTTAGGCTCAGCCAAAATTGAAAGAGGTAACCCTTAAAGAAGGTTCTGGTTTTTTGCTCTTATGAAAAAGCTATTTAATTTAACCCAAGACGGACTAGAAGAGCTCAAGCAAGAGCTTAAGCGTCTGCTTGACCAACGGCACTCAATTGCCGAGCGGATTAAGCAGGCCCGTGAGCTGGGTGACCTGTCGGAGAATGCCGAATACCAAACAGCCCGCGAAGAGCAGGACAGATTAGAAACCCGTATTGGTGAGTTGGAACATGTGGTTCACAACAGCAAACTGATTAAAAAGCCCAAAGACAATGGGCATGTTAAACTCGGCAGCAGCATTAAGCTCAAAAGTGAGGCTGGTAAAACCACTCAGTTTCAGGTTGTCGGCACTATGGAGGCCGACCCACTCAACAGCAAAATTAGTGACGAATCACCCATCGGTAAAGTTTTAATGAATAAAAAAGTCGGTGATAAAGTCGAAATCAAGGCGTCTGCCCAAAACACTACCTATAAGATAGTCTCAATCAACTAAAAATCTACTGTAACGGCTAAGCTAAAAGCTGTAACCTATAACTATGCAGTGGTTGAATAAAGTAGCTGATGAGGTAATTGCTAGGCACCCGGAAGGTGAGATATTGGTATCTTCTGGTGCTTCGCCTTCGGGTACTTACCACATCGGTCACTTACGCGAGATTGTTACCTGTGATGCCATCGTCCGAGAGTTAGAGACCAGAGGCCGGACGGCTCGCCACCTGCATTTCGTTGATGATTTAGATGCACTGCGTAAAATCCCGGTCAATATACCAGCAGCCTACGAAAAGTACCTGGGTCAATCACTATGCGATATACCGTCGCCAGAAGGCCATGGTTCATATGCTGACTATTTTCTGAGTGGCTTATTACGCAGCGCTAAGGCTTTAGATATTGATATGGAGGTCATCTATAGCCATGAAAAATACCGTTCCGGCTTCTTTTCTAGTGCTATTGAAAAATCACTTAGTAACGCTGCCGGAGCTAAAAAAATTCTGGAAGCAGTTTCAGGTAGGAAACTGGGCGAAGAGTGGTCACCAATTCAGGTGAACGAAGACGGCTATCTAAAGAAAAGGGCTTTTGAGTCTATCAATACCAAGGCTAAGACCATAATCTATCTAGATAAAGATGGTTCGAAAAAAACCACTGGCTATCAAGAGGGTGAGGTAAAACTGGATTGGCGGATAGATTGGCCGGCCCGCTGGTGGTTACTGGGCGTTCATGTGGAGCCTTTTGGCCGCGACCATGCTACCAGGGGCGGCAGTTACGACACCGGCGAGGCACTGGTCAAGGAAATCTTTGGTGGCGAACCGCCGTTGCCGGTGCCCTATGACTTCGTTAACCGGACCGGTGACACCAAGAAGATGAGTGCCAGCAAGGGTACTGGCATAGAGGCTGCCGAAGTAATCGAAGTCTTACCGCCAGAGATAATCCGTTACTTTATGTTACGTTTCGCGCCCCAAAAGCGGCTATATTTTGACCCCCAAAACGGCGTAGCTCATTTGATCGATGAATTTGCTGAGCTTTTAGCCAAGGAGCCTAAATCCAAACTCATCCGACTTTCACGGGCTGGCACCAAGCCGGTAGTCAGCCAAGTACCATTTTCACACCTGTTAGGTAGCTATCAGGCCTCACTGCGCGACACCGATAAAACCCTTGATGTAATTGCTCGCACCGAACACGCCGAGGTGGCTGGTAAGCAAGCCGAAGTTATTAAAAGTGAATTAAATTACCTCTCTAACTGGCTAGATAAATGGGCGCCGCAGGAGATTAAATTTGAGCTAGCCAAAGATATTAAAGCTACTAATTTTAACAATTCGCAGCAGAAATTCCTGAAATCTTTGGCCGCTAAAATTAAGGCGGCTCCAGTTAATGCTGACGGTGAGTGGTTTCATAAAGCTATTTATGATCTGCAAAGTGAATTAGCTATGGCGCCAAAAGACATGTTCGAAACCTTGTATAAAGCCCTAATCGGTAAAACCAGCGGCCCGCGGGCCGGTTGGTTCCTGTTCATACTACCGCGCGAGTGGTTAATAAAGCGTCTCAAACTTGAAGCCTGAAGCCAATAAGATACTTGGCCTGCCAGCCCTAGAGGCGGCGCCCCTACTGCTGGGCTGGACTATTGTCCGCGAAACTCCTGAGGGGACAATCAAACTACGCATTGTTGAAACTGAAGCCTACCATCAGGGCGACCCGGCCAGCCATTCATTTCGGAGCATGACCAAACGCACGGCTCCGATGTTTGGAGCTGGCGGTCGGCTGTATGTTTACTTCACTTACGGTATGCATCATTGCTTAAATCTTGTGGTTGGCGCTAAAGGGGTAGGGGAGGCAGTACTGCTGCGAGCTGCCGAACCCCTAGAGGGCATTGAAATATTACAAAAGAACAGGGGCGGGATTACGAGTATTCACAATTTAGCCAACGGTCCAGGAAAGCTAACCCAAGCACTTGGCATAAAAGATACCGCGCTGTCAGGGAAATTACTTAACAAGTCAAGTATTTATTTAGAGCCGCCTATTAAGTCGCTAAATGCTAAAGACATAATTGCCAGCCCCCGGATTGGTATCCGTGAAGCGGCTGATATGCCCTGGCGCTTTTATCTAAAAGATAGCCCATTCGTCACAAAGCATAGATATAATAAAGACAGTGACACAAGCTAAAACCATAGTTATTTGTTCTAGTGGCTCATTTTATAAGCATGTGAATGAGATAGCGGATGAGCTAAGAAAAAAAGGCTTCAAAGTTGTAGTGCCGGCAACTGCTGAAAAAATGAAGGGTCACGGTGACTATGACATAGTCAAAGTCAAAACCTGGATCCATAATTCAAAGCACTTTAATTTGAAACACGGACTAGCTATGGGTCACTTCAACGAAGTTGCCAAAGGCGACGCCATTTTAATAGTTAATGATGATAAGCCGGGCCAATCAAACTATATCGGCCCAAACGCCACCATGGAGTGGGGTCTTGCATATTATCTAGGCAAACCGGTTTTTATCCTTAATGGAGTTGGTAAAAACTCTAACTATTACGAGGAAGTTTATGGCATGAGTACTGCTGTACTAGACGGTGATTTAAGTAAAATAAAACTATGAAAAAAGACAGTTTAATCTGCGCTAAATAACCCCGTTAGAGTGTGCTGAGCCAGGATATGCCCCTCCATAGCTTTTTGCAGCTGTTCGCGGTTAGTTTCCATGTTCAGGTTAGTTAAGGGCATATCCAGCGCATAAAGTTCGAACATGTACCGATGCGTGCCAGTCCCAGCCGGCGGGCAGGGACCGATGTATTGGCTCTTGTTGGCACTATTGGTGCCTTGAATTGCATCAGGGGGTACACTGTTAACGGCAATCGTCTGTGTGGTCGAGGGAATATCCCAAACCAGCCAGTGGACGAAATCACCACTAACGGCATCAGGATCATGCATGATCAGGGCCAAACTTTTAGCTTGCGGCGGCACACCCATAATGTTAAGCGGTGGGCTAATGTTCTGGTCTTTGCAAGTGTACTGAACAGGTATGGGGGCACCTTCGGCAAATACTTGACTAGTTAGTTTTAAGTCGGTGTTAGAAGAATCATTTGTCATGTTTATTAACTATAACTCCTTTAGCTTAGGCTCAGTGAGCAATATTACCTATTTTTTCTTCCTCGGCCTGGGCTTAGTGTGGATAATTAATCGTCCCTTAAGTTGCTCTAGCGTACCGCGCTTTTCCAGCTGTTTGACTAAAGTGGTTGTGGTTTCACGGGTCACACCTGAAAGATCGGCAATCTCCTGGTGAGATAGTTTAATCTTTAGGCGGTAGGCATCAGGCCGGATACGCTCACCAAACTTAGATATTAAATAAGGCAGCAGCATAATGACTTTATTAATCGCTTTCTTATTCTTCATGACTTCCAGCTGCTTCATAATAGCTTCGTTGGAGGCTGACATATAAGCCATATAGGTGCCCATGTTCTCCGGGCTGCTCTCTACCTGGGTTTTAAAGGCCTCGTGGGACAAAGATAGAGCCACTACGTCTGTTAGTGACTGGTAAAAATACTTAACTTTGTAGTTATGCCAGTCCATGGTAGCTGAAAAGACCGTCGGGAAAATATCGCCCGGCCCAAGCAGAAAGATGGTCCGGGTATCACCGCTATCTAAGATAGTGTAGGCCTTAATATAGCCTTCTTTAATCAGATAAATCTGGGATAGTTCATCGCCTTCATAGTAAATCAGCTGGTTTTTCGGGTATTTTTTGGTGCTCGCCTGAGCGAACAGCTTTTCAACCCTTTTTTGGTAGGCTGACAACTGATGGGCCATATATTTTGTATTATGGCACGCCAATGCTAAATATGCGAACCTAAGGAAATCTATTGCCAGTTTGCCTTCCTAGGCATATGATTAACTCATTACTAAATAAGGGAGGATCTATGGATCTTACAAGGGTCAATAGGCAAGCGGTGGACCAGCTGGTCAGTCTTTTTGTATGGCTGGCAGAACTTTTACTGCTGGTACGAGTCGTGTTGCGGTTCTTCAACGCCAACCCGGATGCCACATTCGTGCACTGGGTCTACACCAACACACAGGTGTTGGTTGAACCGTTGCGCAACGTTTTCACTTCCACGGACGTGGTCGCACGTGGTTGGGTAGTGGATTACGTCGCTCTGGCGGCTATGGCTTTTTGGGCCACAGTCGGCTACCTGGTGGTCGGTCTTGTCAGCCGCTGGGTTAAGAAATAGCCCGAAAAAAAGTAATACAACATCAAAACGAAAAATAGTTAAAAGCGCGGGGCAAACAAAAACCCGCGCTTTTTATATCACAGGCGGGTACAATATGCTTATGCAGCCTAAACACGTACAAACAGGTCTTTTGATCCTAGCTATAGCCCTCTTTTTGGCTTTTGTTTCCTGGCTAGCCGTCGCATTAGCCGGCTAGCTGCTAGAATGTATTAATGGCCTATAAAAGATGGCGTACCCAACCCTATAAACCAGGACAAACGGCGGCTTATAAAATCAGCCGTAGCAAAATTGACCTGTTTGTCCAGTGTCCGCGCTGCTTTTGGCTGGACGTCCGGCTAAAAATATCTAGGCCCAAAAGTCCGCCCTTTACGCTTAACTCAGCCGTGGACACTCTTCTAAAACAGGAATTTGATATCCTCAGAGCCGGCGGTAAACAACACCCTTTGCAAAAGTCTTACGGTATAGACGCTAAACCTGTACCGCACGAGAAACTTAATACGTGGCGCCATAATTTCACAGGGGTCCAGGCTCTGCATAAACCAACTAATTTAGCAGTTTTTGGTGCCATTGATGACCTTTGGCAAGATAGTGATGGTAAATATGTGGTGGTGGACTACAAAGCTACCAGCAAAGCCGGCAAGATCGAGGAGCTGGGTAATGAAACTTGGCACGACCAATACCGCCGGCAGCTAGAGATTTATCAGTGGCTGCTGCGCCGTAACGGTCTGCCGGTTAGTAATACCGGCTACTGGGTTTATTGCAACGCCAAGAAAGACAATAGAGCTTTTGACGCCAAACTGGAGTTTGAGCTAACCTTGCTTTCACACAAAGGCAAAGACGATTGGGTAGAACCAACACTGGAAAAGATTAAAGAGACGCTGGAAGGTGATATGCCCAAAGAAGATCCGGCCTGTGAACACTGTGCTTATGCTAAAAGCCGCACTGAACTGACGCTAGAAGCCCTTCAGAATAAAGGATAAGTTTGAAAAGTATAACAAAAAGTTGACTTTTTGTAGCCCTTGCCCTACACTAAAAATATGAAAACCACAGTTTCACTTAAAAGCCTACGCACTGACCCACGGGGCTTTGTTAACCTGCTCAACCAGGGCTACGAGGTGGCTATCACTGAACACCGCCGTGAACTAGCTAGTGCCAAAACACCCCCTGGTGCCAGTCCAGCCCAAAAGGGCAATGTGGCTGAGATCCTTAAGACAATTAGATCGCTCCCACCAGTTAAAATGCTTGACCCTGAACTAGACACAGTTACAGCGCTTAAAAAAGCTAAACTCGAATATTTAGAAAAAAAATACGGTGCCCGTTAAAATAAGATGATTGTTCTTGATACCAACATAGTTCTTGAAATTCTAGAAAAACGCCACCATCTGCAAGCAGTTTTGGATTTGCTAGGTCAACATAGTAAGGAGTTAATTGCTGTTACGACACTAACTCTTAGCAATGTCTTTTATGTGGCCGAAAAGAGCCAAGCGGCCACTATAGCAGCAGAGGAACTGCTAAAAAACTATGTAATTATTGACGTAACGTCAGCTGATGCAGACTGGGCTTTTAAGAATTATGACCATAAAGACTTTGAAGACGCCCTGCAAGTAGCGGCGGCTAAACGCTCCGGTGCTAAACTTTTTATGACAATCGACGGTCCGCTGACTAGCAAATATCAAAGCTTCTTACCGATCCAGCTGGTTAAGTAGGAACAAACTAAAGTATAATCGAGGCTATGTTAGATATCCGTTTTATCCGGGATAATGCCAAGCTGGTTGAAGAAAA
>DATESY010000063.1:0-7814 GCA_035283865.1 Saccharimonadales bacterium (SeqCode) | reverse complement strand
TGGTGTGTAACTTAGCTTTTTCTTCTGCCAGTTGAGACTTTGTCTCTTCAACCAATTTTTTAGGCGCCCGGGCAACATAGGCTTTGTTAGCCAGCCGGCCCTCCAGTGTCTTTATTAACCCTTCCTGTTTATGAACCTGGTTTTTAAGCTTCTGCAGGTATGATTTAGCCTTGTGATGATCAATATCCAACCAAACACCTGTTTTGGTTCCTGTCAGACGGATCCCCTGCCCGGCTGCGGTTTTCTCGACCCCTCCTAGCCTGCCCAGGCGCTTAACTAGTTCCCTATTGGCTTCAATTAGCTCACTGTCTTTATAAAGCAGCGTTGGCTTATTAACGCCCACGTTAGTGGCTATCTGCCTAGCTTCAGTGATTATCTTCTTCAGTTCTTCAAACTGCCGGGCTTTAGTTTTATCGGCCTTGGCAATCTCAGGCCAAAGCTCCGAAGCTAGCAAGCTCTTTTTACCTAGCTTTTGCCAGGTAGTTTCGGTAATAAACGGCGCAAACGGGTGAGCTAATTTGAGTGTACTTTCCAGCACCTCGTTCAGCATTCCAATATTGAGATCGACCTTGCTGGCTTCAATGTACCAATCGGCAAAATCGTCCCACACAAAATGGTACAAAAGTTCATATGCTTCACTAAAACGGAAGCTATCCAGGGCTTTGTTAATAGCGGCTGCAGAAATACTTAACTTGTTAAGTATCCAGTGATCAGCTGAACTTTTGGAGACAATCTCACCCCTGTTATTGCCGCTATCTTCGATATAGCGGGCAATGTTCCAGAGCTTGTTGGCGAAGTTCCGGTTAGTCACAATCTTGCTCTTGCCAAGGCGCTGGTCATTACCAGCAGTGGTGCCGGCTACCAGTGCCAGCCGAAGCGCATCGGTGCCATACTCCGGGATAACTTCCATCGGGTCAACGATAGTGTCAGGGTCGCTTTTGCTCATCTTTTTACCATGCTCAGTCCGTACCAGACCGTGAAGATAAACTGTCTTAAATGGCACCTGACCAGTGACATAGGTAGTAGCTAAAATCATCCGTGCCACCCAGAAGAAAAGAATGTCCCAACCGGTTTCCATAATGTCTGTGGGATGATAAGTCCTATAATCCAAGCTTTTGGCAAGCAAATCTTCCAACGACAGCGAATAGTCCTTGGCTAGGTCTTGGTCAACCAACGTGCTCCAGGTCCAAAGAGCTGAGGAAAACCAAGTATCCAGCGTATCTGGGTCCTGCTCCCACCCCTGCCCTTTTGGCGGGGTAACACCGACATAAATTTCCGGCACGACTTCTTTCGGTTTGAAGCTATATTCATAAACCCAGATCGGGTAAGCCTCATTCATCTTTCTGGCGGGATAATATTTCTTGAGCGCGGCGATCAGCTCACTAGTATTTTTGTAAGTTACATAGTGGGCTTTGTCGGCTAGATTTACCTTGCCGACAGTAGTTTTTTGGATGCTTTTAAGAGTGATTTCGCCAAAAATAATTCCCGTTTGGGTGTTTTCGGCCAAAACTTTATCGCCTGGCTTTAATCCTCTATCTCGCTGGCGGTAGGTCTTTGTTTTACCCAGGAAGAGTTGGTTCATAACTGTCTGGTCAAAGCCCATAGTAGGCTGAACTGACTTTTTATACCACACCGGAACTTGGTGTCCCCACCAGATCTGTCGTGATATACACCAATCACGCAGATTATCTATCCAGTGGTAGTAAACTTTCTCAAAGCGCCTAGGCAGAATTTTAATATCCCCGTCTTCAATAACCGCCCGCATAACCTCTTTAAGGGAGCGCCGTTGGCCCTTCCACTGCACAACCGGGCGGTTAACATCAACAAACCATTGCAGTTTAATCTGCGGCTCAATAACTCCTTTACCGCGGTCATTTAGGGCGACATTATGAGTATATTCTTCTTGCTTGACCAACAGGCCCTTGGCCTTAAGCTTCTCAACGATTTTCGGCCTGGCCTCTTCGATGTTTTGGCCGGCAAATTCGACGGCAATTGGCAACAGCTTGCCATCAAAACCGATAATCTGGTCCTTTTCTAAACCGTGGCGCTCGGCAATCTCAAAATCCGTTCTGTCGTGCCAGGGGGTGATAGTCATCACCCCTGTTCCAAAGCTTGGATCGACCGCCTCATCTTTGATGACCGTAGCCTTGACCTTGCCATTAATCCACTCGGCTTCAAAGGTCTCACCGTGCTTATACTGAGCATAGCGTTTGTCTTTGGGGTGCATTACCACGTATTTGTCGCCAAATTTAGTCTCCGGCCGGGCGGTACCGATCTTAAAGGGACCGTATTGTAGGGTGTAAAAAGGGGCTTTCTGTTCTTTATAAACCACCTCGTCATCTGAAACGGTAGTTTCCGACTTGGGATCCCAGTTGACAATCCGGTGACCCCTGTAAATCAGGCCGTCGCTATACATCTTGACGAAGACTTCGTTAACACAGCGGTTTAAGGTCTCGTCTAAGGTGTAGCGTCCCCTGCTCCAGTCACAGGAAGCGCCTATAGCTCTTATCTGGGTATTAATAGTGTCGCGGCTGTTACCGACAAACTCACGGACAAGCTTAATAAACTCCTCCCGCCCAACAGCGTGTTTATCTGTTCCCTGCTCTGCTAGTTTTTTCTCGATGATGGCATTGGTAGCTAAGGCAGCGTGATCTGTTCCAGGTAGCCACAGCACATCTTTACCTTTTTGCCGTTGGTGCCGAGCGATAATATCTTGCAAGGTTAAAAATAAGGCATGGCCGACATGCAGCGTCCCCGTTTCATTAGGTGGCGGCATGGCCATCGAAAAGTGCGGCTTTGAGCTGTTAGGATCAGCGATAAAGACCCGGCTCTTCTCCCAGAGGTTATAGATATCCCTTTCGTATTTACTAGCTTGGTAGGTTTTCGGTAAACTCATCTGTTCCACAGTATAACAAACCGGCCGGATACGGCCGGTTATTTCATCTTTCTTATAAAAACCAACACCTTAATACTAGCCTTTCACAAGAAAAAGGAAACACAAACAGACCTTATATGGCTTTTGTTTTTACCCATCAAGGCCGCTAATAAGCAGGATGACAGCTTGCTCGGGGTTGTTTGTTTGATCTAAGTATAAGCTTATTGACAGAGGTAAACAAGGGACATTTAGGTGTATAAGTTCTTACATCGAGAGGCTGGCAGATACTTCCAGCGAGTAGGGATCAGCCGGCTTTTGGCTGTCTTTGGCTTGAAAGCAACCCAAGGTAGCTACCATGGCGGCATTATCTGTACAGAGCTTGATGTCGGGGTAAATAACGGAGGTAGATAGCTGTTTGGTGGCTTGTTTACGCAGTTCGCGGTTAGCAGCCACCCCACCAACAATGACCACACTGGCCGGCTGGAACTCCCAGTTGGCTCTTTTCAGGGCGTCTATTAATGTCTGGACGGCTGTTGTCTGAAAACTGGCGGAAATGTCGGCTTTTTGGACCTTTGTTAAGACCCCTGGCAGCTTAGCAGAAGGGAAGGTGTAATCCTGGCCGGCCAGCTGCTGGGCGGCCCGTAAAACGGCTGTTTTAAGGCCGGAAAAACTGAAGTTATAGGGGTTATCTAGCTTGGCTTTGGGTAATTTTATAGCCTCCGGATCACCTTTTTGGGCAGCTTTGTCTATAGCCGGCCCACCAGGGTAAGGCAGACCGAGCATTTTGGCGACTTTGTCGTAGGCTTCACCCACGGCGTCATCAGTAGTTTGACCCAGGAGCTTATATTTACCAGGGTTTTGGAACAAAACCAGTTGGCTGTGGCCGCCCGAAACAATTAAAGCAAGTAGAGGAAATTCGGGCTGTTTAGCCGGCAAGTCATAGCCGGGCAAGGCAGTCTGGGTTAAGAAGGTAGCAAAGACATGCGCCTGCAAGTGATTAACAGGGAAAAGAGGCTTGTTTTTAGCGATCGCCAGTGTCCGGGCTGTCAAAACACCGATGAGCAGGCTGCCAATTAAGCCTGGACCCTGGGTTACAGCAATGGCGTCAATACCATCCCAAGTGGTTTTAGCGGTCTTTAAAGCCTGGTCAATAACAGGAGTGATAATCTCTAAATGACTGCGGGCGGCAATTTCTGGCACTACACCGCCGTAGGCGGCGTGTAAATCAACTGAACTAGCAACAACGTTGCTGAGTAACTTGTAACTATCTTCGACTACCGCTGCTGCCGTTTCGTCACAAGATGTTTCGATACCTAAAACCCGCATTGCTACAGCGTAGCGCGTTTTAGACTATAGCGTAAATTGCTTTAGGCAATGGCCTTGGCTAACTTGCCTGACTGGTTGATCAGTTTTCTATCAAAGGTATAAAGCGGTAGGGCATCATTGAGTTGGGCGTAGTAAACGGCGCAGCAATCGATAAAAGATAGGGCTGGGTGTGAAACATAAAGACTGAGGGCGGGGTAAAACAGCTGGTTGTTACAGCTGAAGCTTGGATCATCGAGGATCCGGCCAATAGCCCTAGCGATCTCTTGGCGGTTAAAACCATAATCTTTCCCACCTAGGATAAAAACCAACTCGGCAATTACCATATCGGCTACCTCAAAGCTGAGGCCTTGGTCCAGTAAATCAGTGACTGCCTGGGTTTGCTCGGGGATGTCGTTTAGCAGCAGCCTAAGCAAGCCATTGGCGTCAATTGAGGCTCTTTTTGCCATATTTCTCTGCTACATAAGCCTCAAAACCGGCTCCGCTTTTATAAGGCTTTGGCGGCCAATTACTGTTTCGTTTCAAAATAGCCTGATTTTGTTGCTGTAACTCCTTCCAACTAAGCGCTGGGCGGATTCTTATAGTCTTATCAGTAGAATCCGCTAAAAAATTGACCTGGTTACCGGGCTTCAGGTTGAGTTGGCGACGCAAGTGGGCCGGTATGGTGATAGTCCCTTTACTGGTGACAATAGATGAGTAGTTCATGACTTACATTATAGCTAGCGTAATACACTATGTCAATAGTATTACTAAACTACCTACGTATTCCATACTAAAGCCAGCTAAATTAGCTATACTTTAGAAGATGAGTTTTAGAAGTGTCGTTAAGGCTTTTATCCCCAGGAAACTGTTTAAGACAATTGAACCATGGGGCCATTTGGCCGAGGCCGTTTTGTTCAATATCTTCAATGGTTTCCCAGCCAAAAACCTGAAGGTCATAGGGGTTACCGGCACTAACGGTAAGACTTCGACCTGTTTTTTAATTCATAAAATGATGGTCGAAGCCGGTTACAATGTTGGCCTAGTGACAACCGTTGGCTATGGGGCAGGGAATGAAATTAAGCCGCAGATCCACCATATGACGAACGTGGCTGTACCAGAGCTAATGCAGCGGCTAAAATGGTTTAAAAAACAAGGAGTTGAATGGTTAGTGCTGGAAACTACCAGCCACGCTTTGGCCCAAAATCGGCTGTGGGGTATTCCTTTTTCCGTAGCGGTGATGACTAACGTTACCCATGAACACCTGGACTACCACGGCAGCTTTGAGAGCTATCGGGATGCCAAGCGTAAGTTATTTAGGCTGGCAAATAAGAATAAAAAGGGCCTTAGAACAGGGGTTATTAACGCCGAAGATCCTAGTTCTAGGTTCTTTGAATTAGATATTTCCCACCCTCTAACTTACGGTCTAAAAACCGGGGAGATAAGGGCTACGGATATCAAAGCGACTTCTACAGGCAGTGATTTCACAGTCAAAAGTCCTGCTCTTAAAGATCGGCAACTAAAAATCCACGTCAATCTGCCTGGCAGCTTTAATGTATATAACGCCCTGGCGGCTGTCGGTGTCGGTTTGGCCCTTAAGATGGAGCCTGAGCAAATAGAGCGGGGAATTGCGGCTTTGAAGAGCGTAGAAGGCCGTATGACGGCCATTGAAGCCGGCCAACCCTTCAGCGTAATAGTAGATTATGCGCATACACCAGACAGCTTTGAAAAACTCTTTAAAGACTTAAAACCGGTTGTTAAAGGTAAGCTAATCGTCATGTTCGGCTCAGCTGGCGGCCAAAGAGATAAAGCTAAAAGGCCGTTGCAGGGTGAACTGGCCGGTAAATACGCTGATGAGGTCATTTTAACTGAGGAAGATGACCGCGATACTCCTGGTATAGAGATTTTAAATCAGATTGCCGAAGGTGCCCGCAAGGCCGGCAAAGTTCTAGATAAAGATCTGTTTCTGGTACTAGATCGTACCGAAGCTATTAAGTTTACTTTGGGCAAGGCCCAAGCGGGAGATACAGTTCTGCTGCTAGGTAAAGGCCATGAAAAAACCATTGAGCGGGCTGATGGCGAGCATCCCTGGAATGAGATCGGAACAGCTAAAATGCTATTGAGTAAATAAGGAGTTAATGTAGATAATCGCGCTGTTATCTCTTGTATATTAGAGATAATCGGGCTATTATCTCTGGTATGATTAACCGAACACTCGAGAAAGTCATTAAAAACTCTCTTGGCAAGGGCAAGGTTATAATTGTCTATGGCCCACGCCGAATAGGTAAAACTACGCTAGTTAAAAAAATCCTGGCCGAAGCGCCCAAGGATCAGCAGCTATATCTAAACTGTGATGAACTACAAACCCAAAACGAGTTGGCCCCCACCAGCCTAGCAAGTTTGGAGCAAGTTATTGGGTCTGCCCAGCGGATTGTGATTGATGAAGCCCAGAGGGTCAGAAACATTGGTCTAACGCTTAAAATACTGATAGATGCCCACCCAGAGCTGGATATTATCGCCACTGGCTCATCTTCGTTTGATTTGGCCAATAAAGTCAAAGAACCGCTTACCGGCCGAGCCTATGAATTCCAATTAATGCCGGTCTCGTTAGCTGAGCTTATCGATTACTTCGACTACCGGCCTCGCCAACTGGAAGGAGTTTATGAGCGGCTGATGCGTTATGGCGCCTACCCAGGGCTACTAGAGCTGAGTGGCGAACAAGCTGAGCAGGAGCTATCTACGATTGCTTCACAATATGTATATAAAGATACCCTTGAGCTGGTTGAGCTGCGGCAGCAACAGCTATTGCCTAGACTGCTAGAAGCCCTGGCTCTGCAGATGGGCAGTGAAGTTTCCTACCATGAACTGGGCGTACTTTTGGGCGTTAAGCTCGAGACCATTGCCCGCTACATAAGCCTGCTGGAACAGGCCTTTATAGTCTTCCGCTTGCCAGCCTTAACCGGCAACCAGCGTTCCCAATTAAGTAACCGCAAACGCAAGGTCTATTTTTACGACTTAGGTGTTCGTAACGCCTTAATCCGTAACTTCAACGAACCATCGCTTAGGCCAGACGCCCAAGCGCTTTGTGAGGCGTTATGCGTTAATGAGCGCCGTAAATACCAGGCTATGAACCAGGGGAATATCAACATGTACTACTGGCGCGGCCTATACGGGGAGGTGGATATAGTCGAGAGTCGGAGCGGTAAATGGCAGGCTTTTGAGTGCCAGTGGGATGATGAGAAGTTCTTAGTTCCTAAATATTTCAAACAGCAATTCCCTGAGGTGCAGCTGCATCTTCTGAGTAAAAGCACTTTGCACGAATACGTCGTATAAATGAACTTAAGTCTTATAAATCAAGCTCAAGCGTTAGACATTTAACACCACCGCCACTCTTTCGAAACTCTAAAATGGACGTGCCTATAACTTCAAACCCAGCATCGCCGTATTTCCGTAACAGGCCAGGGGATTCACCACTACAAATAACAGTTTTACCGTGACTGACAGCATTTAGGCCGAAGCCTTTGGCTTCTTCTTCAGTCGCTTCGATCAGGCGGGGGACTGCCTGACGTAATTTTTCTTGGCTGTCATCATCAATAGCTCCAGGATAGTAGGCGACAGTCTGATCATCCAGCACGGC
>DATESY010000062.1:0-12920 GCA_035283865.1 Saccharimonadales bacterium (SeqCode) | reverse complement strand
GTGCCCCGGCCGGCAGTCTTACCGCGGCCGGCGGCAATACCGCGACCGGCTCGGTAGGTTTTAGTCTGTCTTGGCATTTGTAGCTCGTTATACTTCATTACTTAGCCCCCACTTTAGCTTTTTTGGGTTTGGCTAGCTTTTTAGTAGTTGGAGTGGCGCTTTGTTTAGTCACCCACTGACTGGCCGGGGTCATGCTCTTTAGCGCTGCCAGCGCGGCATAGGCCATATTCAAACGGTTGGATGAGCCGTGCGACTTGGACAAGGCATTCTCAAAGCCGGCGACCTCTAAAACAGTCCGGACTACGCCGCCGGCGATCAAGCCGGTGCCCGGGGACGCTGGCAGGATTAAAATACGGGCACCACTAATTTTAGCCTCAACCTCATGGGTTAAGGTGCCTTTATAGATCGGCAGAGTAATGAGGTGTTTCTTGGCCACGTCTGTTGCCTTAGTAACAGCCGCTGTGACGTCAGCGCCTTTGCTGATCCCAGCGCCAACCCGACCTTTGTGGTCACCTAAAATAACTAAGGCCTGAAAACGGAAACGACGGCCGCCTTTAACTACCCGGGCGACGCGGTTAATAAAGACCACCCGCTCGTCAAATTCTTTGGCTTCTACCTGGATATTTCGGTGTCGGGTATCGGCCATCTAAAACTCCAATCCGCCACTGCGGGCAGCCTCAGCCAGAGACTTAACCCGACCATGGTAAATCTTGGCGCCGCGGTCAAAAACGACCTTGCTGACGCCGGCTTTTGTGGCTTTTTTAGCAATTTCTTCACCTATCATACCAGCCTTGGCGGTCATATTACCTTCAGTTTTTTTACCGACGGTGGTGGCGTAAGACAGGGTCTGGCCGCTGCTATCATCAATCAGCTGAGCCGTAATATGGCGGTGGCTGATATGCACGCTTAGGCGAGGACGCTCGTTAGTACCAATGACAGTTGAGCGTACACGGTTAGCTCGACGCTCGGCCAGCTGTTTTTTATGAGTTAATCTGTCCATAGCCTAAACTTCCTTACCGCTCTTACCACTTTTACGGATAATCTGTTCCTCAACATACTTAATGCCTTTACCTTTATAGGGTTCCGGCTTCTTCAAAGCCCGGATTTCGGCCGCCACTTGGCCGACTTGTTGCTTGTCAATGCCGCGTACGGTAATAATATTTTGTTCGACACTAACGGCTACGGCTGCCGGTACTTTATACACCACATCGTGCGAGAACCCAAGGTTGAACTTCAGATCGCTACCTTGCTGAGTTACTCGGTAGCCGACGCCGCTCATTTCCAGTTGACGTTCAAAGCCCTGGCTAACACCGTCAACCATGTTCTTGATTAACATCCGCATTAAACCATGTTTAGAGCGGTTAGCCCGCTCATCATTGGCCCGCTCGACAAGCACCTGGTTGTCAGTGGTGCTGACCTTAATGCCGGGCATGCTGAACTGGGTTAGCGAACCCTTTGGTCCGCTAACGGTAAGGCGGTCTTTATCGACGCTAACACTGACGCCGTTTGGTAGATCAATTGGTAGTTTTCCGATACGACTCATTACATTACCTTTCTAATACACCTGACAGATTAGTTCACCGCCAAGTTTTTGGGCTTTGGCTTCATTACCACTCATTACGCCCCGGCTGGTGGAAATGACTACCAGGCCCCGGCCACGCTTGATCACCGGAATTTCCTGGCTCTTCACATACTGACGACGGCCCGGGCGGCTGAGGCGACTAATCTCGGTTATCTTGGCGTTGGAATTTTCATCATTAATAACAATTAATAGCTGATTACGACCATCTTCTTCAGTTGTCTTAACGGCTTTTAAGAAGCCGTTTTTAACTAAAATAGTGGCTACCCGTTCCTTTTGGGCCGAATAGGGCAGGCTAACCTCGCCCTTGCCTACCGCCATGGCGTTCCTGATGCGGCTGAGCATATCTGAAATGGGGTCTGTTGATACCATATTCTTCTCCTACCAACTACTCTTAGTTACACCGGGGATTTCACCCTTACTAGCGTGTTCGCGAAAAGCGATACGCGAAAGGCCGAACTGGCGCATATAGCCTCTGGGACGGCCAGTTTCAGCGCAACGGTTCTTAAGTCTGGTCGGGCTGCTGTTTTTGGGCAACATAGCCAGACCCTCCAAGTCACCGGCCGCTTTAAGCTCAGCCCGCTTGGGGGCGTATTTATCAACCAGTTTCTGGCGTTTAGCCTGACGGGCTAAGATTGATTTTTTAGCCACTATCTGCCTCCTTCTCTTTCAAATGGCACACCGAACTTTTCTAGTAGCGCCCGGGCGTGCTGGGGACTTTTAGATTTAATAGCGAATACTACCTGCAAGCCATGTGGCGTGGCGGTGTCTTCGTAGCTCAGTTCAGCAAAGACTGACTGGTCACTCAGGCCGATCGAGTAGTTACCTTGTTTATCGAAAGCTTTAGCGGACAAGCCATGGAAATCCCGTAAACGTGGCAGCACCAGGTTAATGAAGCGATCGGCATACTCGTACATCCGGGCGTCTCGCAGCGTTACTTTCAGGCCAATCTTGCTGCCTTCACGCAGCTTAAAGCTGGCAATAGACTGCTTAGCCACTGTCCTAACTGGTTTTTGGCCAGTTATCTTCATTAGTGTGTTTTCGGCCACTTCCAGCAGTCGTTTATCATCTTTAGCCCGGCCCAAACCAACATTAATGACAATTTTTTCCAGGCGCGGAACATCATGGATGTTAGCTAGCTTCAGCTCATCTTTAAGCTGCCTGGTAACTTCCGTCACATAAAGTCTCTTTAGCCGCGGAGTATATGCTGGTGATTTAGCTTGCACAGCAGTTGCCTCGGCCATTATTTTATCTCCTTGCCACTAGATTTAAGGATGCGGCTCTTGGTAGCGTCTTTAGCCAGTTTGTAGCCAATCTTTGATGGTTTTTTGCTGGCTTGGTCCAAGATACCGACCTTACTGACCCAGATGGGCTTGGTCAGCTCAAGAATGCCGCCTTGGGGGTTAGCTTTGGTCGGTTTTTGGTGTTTTTTAACGACATTAACCCCTTCCACTGTCACCTTGTTAAGGGTTGGGTGCAGCTGCAATACTTTGCCAGTGTGGCCCTTATATTTACCGCTCCTGATCATGACGTGATCGCCTTTTTTCAGCCGGATTTTATAAATAGTCTTAGACATTTAAAGTACCTCCGGTGCTAGAGAAATTATGCGGGAAAAACCCTTTTTGCGCAGTTCACGTGGTACCGGACCAAAGATCCGGGTGCCGCGGGGGGTCTTGTTGTCTTCAGCCAGCACTACAGCGGCATTATCGTCGAATTTAATAGTTGAGCCGTCACGGCGGCGGATAGGGCTGCGGGTCCGGACGACGACAGCTCTGACGATACTTTTTCGCTGTACAGCGCCGCTTGGATTGGCTGTTTTGACACTGGCCACGATCACATCACCAACCCGGGCATAACGACGGCCGCTACCACCAAGCACACGGATACACAGCAGCTGGCGGGCGCCGCTGTTATCGCTGGCCATTAATCGTGATTCTTGCTGGATCATTGGCTTTCTTTCTCTGCTTTAACGTTTTTTGGCTTTGGAGGCTTGGGCACTTCTTTAGGAACTTCTTCTTCAACTGGGACGTCAGCCGTGGCATCAGTTTCTTCAAAACCAGCTTGGGCCTTCTCCACAATCTTATCAAGCATGAAGCGCTTTTTGGCTGAACGTGGCCGGCATTCCCGGACAATTACCAGGTCGCCGGCTTTGGCCTGATTCTGCTCATCATGAGCCATAAACTTACGGTTAATGGTGTACTGTTTCTTGTAGATTGGGTGGGTTTTACGGCTAGCAACCTGAATAACAATAGTCTTATCAGTCTTATCACTCACCACCCGGCCAGTCAATAAGCGGCTCATTAGAGGCTCTCCTTTTGCAGTTGTTCGCCTAAAACTGTCATCACCCGAGCCAGATCCTTACGCTTGGCCCTAATAGCCCGCACATTGGTCAGCTCACCACTGTAGAGCCGACGGCGCATTTCCGTAATTTCTTCACGCAGCAGGCTGCTTTGCTTAGCCAAATCATTGGTGTCTTGTTTCCGGATGTCAGCTATTTTCATAACTCCTCCTTGACCATGAAGTTGGTGCTAACTGGCAGTTTGTGGCCAGCTAGGCGCATAGCTTCACGAGCAACCTCTTCGGATACGCCATCCATCTCAAACATGATAGTACCGGGTTTAACCTTAGCCACAAAAAATTCAGGATTACCCTTGCCGCTGCCCATTTTGGTGCCCAGCGGCTTCTGACTGACAGGAATATGCGGGAAGATTCTAATCCAAATCTGGCCACCGCGCTTGACATAGCGGGTCATGGCTTGGCGGGCCGCTTCAATCTGGCGGCTGCTAATGCGATCAGTCTGAGCTGAAACCAGGCCGTAACGGCCATAGGCCAGCTGGTTTAGGCTGGTAGCACTACCACCATGTACCTTGCCCTTACGGACCTTGCGGTACTTAGTTCGAGATGGCATTAGCATTTTAGCTCTCCCCTCTGTAGATCCAGACCTTAACCCCGATAATACCGGCCCCCGGATACTGGGCCCGGGCACTGGCAAAGTCTATATCGGCCCTGATGGTATGCAATGGTACGCTGCCTTGGACTTCTTTTTCGCGCCGACTCATTTCATTGCCGCCCAAGCGGCCGGCTATTTCAATGCGAACACCTTTAGCGCCGGCCCGCATAGTAGCGGCTGCCGAGGACTTCAGAGCCCGTCTAAAGGCAATGCGGCGTTCCAGTTGATGAGCAATATTTTCGGCCACAAGCTTAGCCTGCAGCTCTGGCCGTTTGATTTCTTCAATATTCACTCTTACCGGTACGCCGTAGAGCTTTTCGATTTGGTCTTTAAGCTCAGCTGCGCCAGTGCCACCGCGGCCAATAACCACACCGGCTTTAGCCGTTTGGATAGTGACGCTAACCAGGTTAGGTGAGCGTTCAATATCGACTTTGGAGATAGCTGCCCGTGAACCAAGTTTGTTGATAATCAGGCGTCTGGCAGCCAAATCCTGCTTTAAATACTCAGCATATTCCTTCTTGTTGGCAAACCACTTACTACGCCAATCCTTGTTGAGCTGCAGCCGCATACTAATTGGGTTTACCTTCTGGCCCATTATTTGGCCTCTTTTTCTGCCTTAGCGGCCGGTTTCTTAACCACCCGCTTTTGACCATCAACCGTTACCCGAATTTGGCTGGTGGAGCGAGCAAAGCGTAGCGCCCGGCCACGAGCAGCCGCCCGGTAACGACGGTAACGGATACCAGGCGTCACACTAATTTCAGATATATACAGACTATCCGGCTTGTAGTTATGGTTATGCTCAGCGTTAGCCCCGGCACTGACCACGGCTTTTTTAACAGCCGTAGCGGCCCGGCGAGGCGTGTGATCAAGAATAACTACAGCATCAGCCAGACTGCGGCCACGCACCAAAGCTGCCACTACGCCAACTTTACGTGGGCTCATTCTAACGCCTTTATAGACTGCCTGGACTGCCATGATTATTCCTTAGTCTCCGTAGCTTTAGGAGTCTCCGTAGCCGGCTTCTCAGCCGATCCCTCAGTTGACTCTTGGCTTTTGGCCAATTTACCACCATGACCACGGAACTTACGGGTCGGGGAGAATTCACCAAGCTTATGGCCAACCATATTTTCAGTAATAAACACCGGTACATGGACTTTGCCGTTATGGACAGCAATGGTGCGGCCAACAAACTCCGGCGCAATGGTGCAGGCCCGCGCCCAAGTCTTGATAACGGTGCGGTCTTCAGGCCCCAGAGCAGCTACTTTCTTAGCCAGCTTGGGGTCGATGTATGGTCCTTTTTTAAGTGAGCGGCTCATGTTTTATCTCCTTTTGAGATGCTATTAACTCTTCGAGTTTAAGCGAGGAATTAGCAACAACTACTCCTAATCTAAATCCCGCGAATAGATCTCCAACAATATCACTTCCTAGGGATGCCCATAAATACTTTGCCTCACGACTTTCGTCCTCGACAGCAAACTCCCCGATTCTATATCCTAGAATATAAGCTCGAGCATTTTCTGGTACATAATTGTCTGAGTCCGGACCTCGAGTATATTCTTGACTAGCCATCACTTATCTCCTCTTGCCTTGATGTCGGCTTCTGACAATAAACTTATTAGTCATCTTGCGCCGCCTGGTCTTATAGCCCAAAGTCTTTTGGCCCCACGGTGTTGTTGGCGGGCGGGCCATACGATGCCTACCACCATCGCCACCGCCATGCGGGTGGTCGGCTGCCGCCATAACTACACCACGGACAGTTGGCCGGATGCCCATCCGGCGCTTTCTACCAGCGCTGCCAATCTGAACATTCTGGTGCTGTTCATTACCGACAGGGCCAATTGAAGCCATAGCTTCAACACTGACCAGGCGGATTTCACCACTGGGCAGGCGCACCTGGGCCCATTTATCTTCTTTGGCTACCAGCTGGGCGCTGGCACCGGCGCCGCGGGCCAGCTGAGCACCTTTACCAGGTTGCAACTCTACAGCATGGATGACCGTGCCATTAGGAATATTTTTTAGCGGTAAGCGGTTACCCCGGCCGACAGCCGCTTCTTCTTCAACTACCAGTTTTTTACCTGGCTTCATGCCTTTGGCGGCTAAAATGTAGTGCAAGCCGCCGTTTTGGTCTTTAACACGGGCAATGCGGGCACTGCGGTTAGGGTCATACTCGATCTGCTCAACGCTCAGAGCAGTACCGGGTACCAGCTTAAAGTTAAGTAGTCGGTAATAACGGCGGGCACCGCCACCACGGTGGCGGGTGGTAATACGGCCCTGGTTGTTACGGGCTACGGGGCCTTTTTTGATCTTAATCAGGCTTTTGACCGGCTTTTTAGCGGTAATAGCATCAAAGTCCTGGGTGCTCATACCACGCCTGGCCGGCGTTGTTGGATTATAGGCTTTAACTGGCATTACTTGCTCTCCTTAGCAGCTTTGTCGTCAGTGGTAGCAAAGATTGGTATTTTGTGGCCTTCTTTAAGCGTTACGTAGGCTTTTCTGACGCCGGCCCGCTGTGAAGCTATGTTGCGGCCGCGTTTTTTGTAAGAGCGTAGCGGCCTGGGGGCAGTGTTGGCGATTTTGACGGCTGAGACTTCTACGGCATATTGAGAAGCTACAGAATCAGCGACCATATGCCGGTTGGCGGTCTTTGGAACATCAAAGACATAAATATTACCTTGTTCGCTCAGGCCGTAGGCTTTTTCCGATAGTCGTGGCTTAAGCAGCAATGTTTTAGACATCCTTACCTCCTAGCCAATCATGGATGATGTCTAAAGCTTTCTGACTAATAACGATTTGATCAGCATTTAAAATATGGTAAACATTCAGGTACTTGGCGCTGACTGAAGTGACGTTGGGTATATTGCGCGTAGCCCGCTCGACCAGGGCATCTTTTTCGCTAACAACCAGCAGCACTGAGCCAGTCGCGCCAATCTTGATCAGTAAGCTAAGAGTCGGCTTAACTTTGCCATCCGGGCAAGTAAAGGTTTCAATGATTATGAGCTTACCTGAATCAGCTGCCAGGCTCAGGGCTTGGCGCAGCGCCAAACGCTTAGAGCGGGTGCTGATCTTACGGCTATAGTTCTCATTGCCTGTCGGCCCAAAGGCTACGCCACCACCAGTCCAAATCGGGTTTCGAGACGAGCCGAAGCGGGCCCGGCCAGTTCCTTTCTGGCGCCAGGGTTTTTGACCGCCACCACGGACTTCACCACGTTTCTTGGCTTTGGCCAGGTTCTGTCGACCATTAGCCTGGTAGGCTAAGTAGGCATCCTTAAGTAACTGGTGGTTGTCCACCTTTACGCCAAAGATAGCCTTATCCAGCTTGAGGGGAGTAGTCGCTTTAGCACCGGATTTGGTATAAGTTGCCACAGTCATTATTTTGCCCCTTTAATTAAAACCAGGCCCTTTCTGGGACCTGGTACGGCGCCGTCGACGCCAATGACGTGAAGATCTGCGTCAATAATGGCCACCCGGAGATTCTTGGTTGTAACTTGTTCATGGCCCATCTGGCCGGCCATTTTCTTGCCCGGGAAGATACGCTGCGGATACATTGAACCAATAGAACCCGGGCGGCGGTAACTACGCCCACCATGGGTTTTTCGGCCGAGTTTAAAATTGTGGCGCTTGATAGTGCCGGCAAAACCCTTGCCTTTAGAAATGCCGATGACCTTAACGATGTCGCCAACTTCAAAAGAATCGGCGGCCAAATGGTCGCCGACAGTTAGTTGGGTATCATCTTCGCCTGTAATGCGGAACTCTCGTGTAAGCTTCGGTGTAGTTTTTGAGGGCTTAAAATGACCAGCCTGGGGTTTAGCTGGTCGTTTACTGCTTTCAAAACCTAGTTGTACGGCGCCGTAGCCATCCGTTTCATCTGTCTTGAGCTGTGTAATAACGTTCGGGCTGGCGGAAAGTAAGGTCACAGCTATAGCTGCACCTTTTTCGTCCAAGATGCTGGTCATGCCTAATTTTCGCGTGATCAGTGCCTTCACTGCCGTTTCGCCCCTTTAAATAATTATTGGTAATTAATACTTGATTCATATTTGATATGAACACTTTTCGGGTAAATGATTTTAGCTCACAAACCAAACCAAAACTCAGCCCGAAAGCTGTATCCGTAACAGATTAGCACAAATAACTGACAAGTGTCAATCTGATGTGAATATTACAAACCTTGTACTCGAAAAACTATCTTTTTATTTCGGAGTCGCCCTGAACTAAATCTATGTACCTAATGGCCTTAGATACCAAGGGATTCCACCCTTATTTTTTCGTCTAAGTGTTTCTGCTCTTTCACGAGCTCTTCGCTCTCCGTCTTCTCTATGATGTTGACCGGCTATAGCACTGGCTTCCATGACAACCTGAGTCAAGTGAGCAATTTGTTCAGTACTTAACTCATTGGACTCAGAACCCATAGCTTCATGAAACCCATCTAGCTCGGGCTGATATGATCCGTCTGAGTAAATTTGCCTAGCTTCAGCCATTATTGTGGTCAACTCACATTTTTATTTCAGCATCGCAGCCGGCGGGTAAGCTGAGATTCATAAGCGAATCAATTGTCTTAGGTGTTGGGTCACTGATATCGATTAAACGTTTGTGGACGCGCATTTCAAACTGTTCGCGGCCCTTTTTATAAACATGGGGACTTTTAACAACCGTAAATGTACTTCTACGGGTAGGCAGTGGTATTGGGCCGGCTATGTTAGCGCCGGTTCTGAGAGCTGTTTCGACTATCTGTTTAGCTGATTGGTCAATGACCTTATGGTCATAGGCTTTGAGGCGGATCCTGATCCGCTGCTTGATTTCTGGTTCAGCTTTTTTAGTGTCTGCCATTATTCTTCTTCGTCATCCATTGCCCCCCAGGCCGCTTCCCACTCCTCAGCTTCGGCCATGTAATGAGACAGTGTTCCTGGCGTCGATCGTAAGGTCTCAGCGATACTGTTAACGACATCGGTTCCTACTTGAGGATCATCTACACCAATACCAAGATCGCTTAGTATTAACTCTTCCAAATCCTTCTCGAAAGTCTGATCAGGGGTTGGGATTTCTTCTGGCTTTGGCATTTAATCTATTTTACAATTTTCGTAACAACCCCGGCGCCGACAGTTCGGCCGCCTTCGCGGATAGCAAAACGTAGACCTTGTTCCATAGCGATTGGTGATTGCAGTTTAACCTTGAAGGTTACGGTGTCGCCTGGCATGACCATTTCTTTGTCGGTCGGCAATTCGACTTCGCCAGTTACGTCAGTTGTACGGAAGTAAAACTGTGGTTTATAGCCCTTAAAGAATGGTGTGTGACGGCCGCCTTCTTCCTTGGTTAGGATGTAAACCTCTGAGTCAAATTCGGTATGTGGAGTGATGCTACCAGGCTTGGCCAGTACCTGGCCTCGCTCGATGTCGTCGCGTTCAATGCCGCGTAGTAAAATACCGACGTTATCACCGGCTTGGCCTTGATCCAGGTTTTTCTTGAACATTTCTACACCAGTTACAACCACTTTCTTGGTTGGACGGATACCGACGATTTCAACTTCCTCATTGACCTTAACTACGCCGGTTTCCACTCGGCCGGTGGCAACTGTGCCACGGCCCTTGATGGAGAAGACGTCTTCAATGGCCATCATGAAGGGCTTTTCCAGATCCCGCTTAGGCTCAGGAATATAGTCATCCATGGCCTTGACTAGTTCCATAATAGCGTCTTGGCTGGGGGCGTCGCCCTCCAGCGCCTTAGTGGCAGAACCCTTGACTATCGGGGCTTTTTCATCAAACTCGTACTTCTTTAGCAATTCACGAACATCTGCTTCAACCAGTTCAACCAGTTCAGGATCAGCCAGGTCCATCTTATTCAGAAAAACCAGGATTGAAGGCACGCCTACCTGCTTGGCCAGCAGTACGTGCTCACGAGTCTGGGGCATGGGACCATCAGCCGCCGAGACAACTAAAATAGCGCCGTCGATCTGGGCAGCACCGGTAATCATGTTCTTGATGTAGTCGGCGTGGCCAGGCATATCAACGTGGGCGTAGTGACGCTTTTCGGTCTCATATTCCTGGTGTGAGGTAGCAATGGTAATGCCGCGGGCTTTTTCTTCCGGGGCGCTATCGATTTGGTCATAGGTGACCGGCTTATTGATGTCACTAGGTAATTTTTTGGCCAAAACAGCTGTAATAGCTGCGGTTAGAGTAGTTTTACCGTGGTCAACATGACCCATAGTACCGACGTTGATATGTGGCTTAGAACGATCAAAATCTGCCATAAAAGGTTAACTCCTTATATCTTAGTTGTCATTTTAGCATGGTGAGCAATAGCCACCCATGCGATTACCGGTATTATAGAGTAAAACTAGTCTGTTTGTAAAGGATCTATGAGACTATACCTAGAATCTCAGACTCTGCAGCAACCAGTTGAACATGTTTCGGTAATCTACCCTTTGTTTGCTGTTCTTTCAAACCTTCTGTCAATACGCCGTTAGGACCCACCTCAACTATTCTCGTATGCCCTCCGGCGATCAGCCTGCCTATATCTTTCCAGAAATCTACCGGGTGGATAAGTTGTCTCTCAAGATGATCGCGAATAGTATCTGGGTGACCTTCGTAATCATGGCTGTAGTTCGAGAAGAAATTCATGTTAGTAGGCACAGAGATATCTATGCTATCTAGCGATTCCCTATAGGCCTTTTGAGCAGGTTTCATCATAAAACTGTGAAATCCGCTACCTATTTTCAGTATAACTGCGTTTGGCAGCTGGCGTCTTTCTTCCTTAGTCATTCCCCTAACCTGCTGATATTTTGCCCTTATATCAGCAACGATAGCCTCTACCTGTTCTTTTCGGCCTGATATGGTTAATTGATCAGGGTTATTAGTCGTTGAGACTACGACGCCTTCCTTTTCTCCAAACTTTATCTTATTGAGGAAGTCGTGAGGCACATTCAAAAGAGCTGCCATCTTACCTGAGCTTGCGAGACTTGCTTCATGCGAATATAGGCCTCTAAGCATTGACAATTTCAGAGTATCTTCCTCCGTAGCGCAGCTCGCTGCGAATAGAGCCGCTAGCTCCCCGACACTATGTCCATAGGCAGTAGTACCGTCCTCTCGGCTTCTTAGGTATTTGATCAGCCCAATCGAAGTTGCGATAATCAGCGGTTGAGTTATAACGGTATTTGTAGCTAGTTCATCCTGGGTGCCATTTTTTGCCCATTCGCTTATACTTTTACCGCCGACTCTACTCGGACCGAAAAGTTCTAGGGCGATCTCATCAGCAGCTTCATAGGTCTCATGTACTTCTGGAAACCTCTTGGCAAGCTGGAACAGGTCGGGTCGTTGACTACCCTGGCCCGGGGCCACAAAAACGGTTCTAGTTTCAGTCATAGTATATTAGAGTTAATTATTATAGCACTATTTATGGTGTTTATCAAACTCACGGATGACTTTTTTGTAGGCTTTGATATATCCTTCGGCCATTCTTCTATAGTTAAAGTGCCGCCGCGTACGACGGGCGATGTACTTTCTGTCCATCTTAAAGCAAGCTTCAATCTGTGAGTAGCCCTCCACAAAGTCCTCTACCAGCATGCCGGTTTTACCTTCACGGATAAGTTCCGGCATAGACCCACGCTCTATAGCCAAGGTTGGTGTGCCGCAGTAAGCTGCTTCCATTATGGTTAGGCCAAATGGCTCGCGAAAGCCTGTCGGGTGTAAATTACACCTGGCATTGGCCACAAGTTCTGTACGGTCAGCCGAGTCAAGCTCGCCCAAAAACTCAACCAGGGGATGGTTTAGAAATGGTTCTACCTCTTCTTTGAAGTAGCTAATGCCATAAAAATCAATTTTACCGGCCAGTTTTATTTTCATACCTAGGTTAATGGCTAATTGGATTGCCAAGTGAGGGTTTTTATCACTGTCAAATCTGCCGATAAAACACAAATAGTTCTGCGGTTTTTCGATTACTGGGAACTCTGCCGGGTCCTCTCCGTTGTATACCACTCCCGCGTATTTGAGCTGCGGCAGAGCCCGCTGCTGGTTTTTGGAAATGGACACATAGTAAAGATCCCTCCGGGCAAGGTAGTACTTCAGATCACTGAAAATAATTGGACCGTTTAAAGTAGTAACATTCGGGAAATTCTTAAAGGCCCTAAGATCAAAGCCTTCGGAGTGAATAATATCAAAGCTTTTAAGGCGTTTTCTGAGCAACTTGCGAGTGTGTTGTTTAACACTTTGAACTCGCAGTTTGTGGGCCGGTAAGCCAGCTAGCGTTTTTGGATAACCTATTGATTTTTTGACTATCGGCACTACTTCGCAATCGACTTTTGAGTCACCTGGGCCAAAAAGTACCGGCTCATGCCCGGCTTCTAGCAGTCCTTTTATCAGATAGAAAATCATTCTTTCGGTACCACCATAAGCTCTTGGGGGC
>DATESY010000061.1:0-3075 GCA_035283865.1 Saccharimonadales bacterium (SeqCode) | reverse complement strand
CCAGCCAGCAGATACTTTAACTTTAGTACCGTGCGGCCAGCCTTTAATATCTGGATATTTTTTTTGTAGCTGCTCGAATTGTTTTTTATCAATAATCGGGTTAGTAAAGAAGGAGCCATTGTTAGCAACCCTGGCCGGGCTGGGCAGTTTAATGGCCCGGATGGCTGTTACTACCTCACGGATGGCCCGCGGAGTATAGTCTTTAATTTTATGCCCGGTTAAATATTTTTCCAGGTTTTCATAAAAAGGCGGTGCTGGAGGGGATTTGGAAAGCTTGAGGGTGATTGAGGTGATTATAAAGCGGTCCTTATCGGTGGTTTTAAAGCGGCTTGTGCGATAGGCGAAACCACAGGCCTGGTTCTTTATAACTACGAACTCACCGCTGTGAGTGTCTAGGGCGTTTAACTCAACTAGTGTTTGGGAGATTTCGGCACCGTAAGCGCCGATATTCTGGACTGGGGCAGCGCCGGTAAGGCCGGGAATAGCCGATAGAAATTCAATGCCGGAAAGATTTTTTCTAACTGTCCACTCCACTACCGAATCCCATACCTCGCCGGCACCGACCCGAATGGTTGCACTTTTTTCATCTTCATCTAAAACCTCGCGGCCAGTAATACGGTTGGCAATCAGCAGACCGTCAAAGCCCTTGTCACGCCAGATGATGTTACTGCCTTCCCCGACTACAATCATCGGAACGTCTTGCTTTTTAGCCCAAGCTATAAGTTTCTTAAGTTCGTCTTCGCTTGCAGCTTGGCCGAAGAAACGGGCCTTACCGCCAAGACGCATAGCGCTGTAATCGCGCAGGCTGACGTTTTCCACAACATTCATTACATCTAATTATACCTCCCCGTGCGGAGCCTAGATGTTATAATGTAGCTAGATGGATAAACCCAAAGCCGAAACTCCCTTTAAACCACTAGGTAAGAAACTTAAAGAACTACGCAGCCTGGCTAACGAATCGCTGGGGGAGGCTTCAGGCGCGGTGGAAATTGATGTACGCGTTCTGGCTAGTTATGAACTTGGCCAGAGCCGTCCAAGCGAGGACGTTCTATTACTGTTACTCAGTCATTTTGGCGTTAAAGATGAGCCAGCCAGTCAGCTTTGGGAAATAGCCGGCTACGCCGTGACTAAGATACCAGATATTCACATAATAGGCGACACAGCCAATCAGGCCGGTGTCACTCAGGTTTTGTTTACCGACATTGTCGATGTCATGGTTAATAACTACGGCGTAGTCATGAACTTTATGCAAAACACTGGTCCCACCAGCCAACCCGAAACCGTCGCCAAAGTCGGTATGAGCCGTGAGCATGCCAGAAGTGTTTTGCAGATTCTGCAGGCCACCCTATCCCAGACTGAACATAACCAGAAAAGGTTGAATACCTCCGGTAATCCCAGCGAACCTCAGAAAAACTAGCTAAGAATTAAAAACTTTCCACAATAAAGACTTGCAGATAGGTCCTTAAGGGCATAATATAGTTTTATAAAGTAACCGTAAGCAATATAAAAAGGACGATCTATGAGTCGCTTTGATAGAGTGCCACTAACCATAAAAATGGCATTGGTGGCCTTGCCATTGGCATTGGTTGGAGTTCTTGTTTCGTCATTAGCAGTTACAACTTATAAAGATCATCAGTCGCCTCGGGTAGTCTCAGCCGTGACCCAAAACGGATTAACGGCCATTTTAGGCGAATCTACCACCTATATGCCGACCGAGGGCAGCTACACTATGCCCACCACTTGTCCGGCGCCTTACACTGGCACACCACCCAACTGCCAACCACCGGCCGGTACTACCTATACCGCTCCAACCGATACGACCTATCCTAGCGGATCTACGCCAACATATACTTCGCCATCACCCGGATCTTCTACTGATAGCTCAACTTCGTCAGGCTCCTCAGGCAGCGGTACATCAACATATACCATGCCCACTACCTGTCCATCTGGTTACACCGGCACACCACCCAACTGCCAACCGGCAGCCGGCACCTTACCACCTTCAGGTCCCGCCGGCACCTTACCACCTTCAGGTGGCAGTACAGGTACCAACACTCCCCCTAAGACTAGTGACAGCCAGTATGTTGCGCCGCCAACCTTTACTAAGAGTGACTCCGGTAGCTGTATGGAGAGATTACTTGGAGCTGAGGCCTACGCCCAGTTCCAAGCTGGCGGCTTCCACCCAACCGGCGACCAGATAGCCAAAGCCTCCAGCTGTTTTAGCGCCAGTATCAGTTACGGATCGTCATCTAACAGTGGCCAGGGACCATATTCTGGCAGCGGGGGGCCAAATAGCGGATCCGGTTCACAGAGCGGTCAAAACCAACCAGTATTTGCCTCAATTGCCATATCTCTACCCCCAGCTTTCCAAGCTGATTCGCCCATGGTGGCCTGCGCCAAACAAATACTGGGTGATCGTTTCGGCAACCAGCCATCACCCGAGCAAGCAGCCCAGGTTCACGCCAAGTGTTTTGCTAATGCCTCATCCGGCCAACAGATAGGTTATATTGATCCTAATAACCAACGCGGTCAAGATGGCTCATTACCGGTTCCGGCGCTGCCGGTTCGAAATCCTGGTGATAGATCAGGCACTCCGCCCCAGTTACCTCCTGAAGTTAAAGCCTGTGTCATAAAAGCCGGTATGAGCGAAGCTACAATAGCGGCTATCTCGCGCGGTCAATCACCTACAGCATCCCAGCAGCAACAAGGGGAGAGCTGTTTCAGCCAGTACGCTAAAGATAAAGGCTATACCCCGCCAATGCTGACACCGCCAGACCCCACCCAGCCCTTTGACCCAAACTCTAAGCAGAACCAATGTGCCGATCTTGTAGCTCAAACTCATGGTATCAGGGTGAGTCAGATGAACCCAGCCATTGTCGCTAGTTGGAACGCTGAGGACATTGGCAAGCTGCGTTCCTGCTACGGTGTTTCACCGACCAGTTCGGCGGGCAATAATACCATGGCCTTCGCACCAACCAGTCCCCAGGTGGCGATATCCAGTTCTAAGCTCAGTTGTATAGAAACGGCAGTTGGGGGCGACAAGCTGGCAGCTGTCATGGCCGGTACCGCCAATAT
>DATESY010000060.1:0-4814 GCA_035283865.1 Saccharimonadales bacterium (SeqCode) | reverse complement strand
GTTAAACGGTACTGCAAATTATTGGCCAGTAATTAGTTATGTGGATAATAAGCAGCATTTTTTGCCTATACCTAATTCGAGTACCTTCATTAGCTATACAACCGAACCGCCATACGGCTTTTATCTTTACTTCAATTACAACTTCGCTAGCTCAATAACAAAAGTGGATGTTTTTGGCGGAGGAATACAATACAAAGTTAATCGGGCACCTGACGGCAAGCTCGCTGATAGAGCTAATCACAGACTGGCCGCAGATTATACATCCATGAACTTTTCGCAAAACGGTCAGTGGATGGTTATGTCCATGCCTAATGTCGCTATGCTGCGCGTAAACCTGCAGACGTTTGAGGTCTTGCCATTTGGCAATGGTTTTAATTACACAATTGGTGTTGACCCAGCCATCAGGACAACGATTTCTAATGACGGCCGCTACGCTGCGGTAAGTTCGCAAGGTTTTAGTTCATTCAAAATTTACGACCTTGTAACCTGTGAGACAGTCCCTGATACAATCAACGGACCAGTGAGCTGCCAGTCGCGTGATCTAAAGACTTTCCTAGGCCAACAGTTGCCAGGCTACAGTTTTAGCAGCAATCTTAAGTTTATAAGCAACGATGCCTTAACGGCTTATGCTACTTACTTTGTCGGCTCTGCTCGCAAAACAGCAATGGTAACAGTTGGTGCAAGTACAAGCATTTCTAATCAAATAGAGATACTAGGAATGGGCGAATCGTTCATTTCCGGCGAGGGCGCCTTCGATTATCAGGGTGGCACTGATACAAAAGACAATAAATGTCACCTGTCATTAATTTCATATCCATATTTAATAGGTAAGGATTTAAGTTTTAATTCTTATAAATCCGTAGCTTGTTCCGGTGCGCTTACAGAAGATATAACCAATGCCTCTGATTCATATAAAGGACAGGCGCAGAATAGAAAAACCGAGAGAAAACAGAGAAAAGAGCTAGAGATAGATTCAATATTCGCTTCTTTTAAGCCTGGATATATAAACCAGTCGGATTTTGTTAGTCGGTATCAACCCAAGGCCATATTAATTTCAATCGGCGGAAATGATATTGGATTTTCTAAGATTGTTACAAAGTGTGGGGTGCCGTGGGAATTGGCAACCTGCTATAGCAGTTACGAAGACCGGTTAGAATTAGTGCGCGAAATTAATAATCGGCTTTTTCCAAAGCTGGTCCAAACATACCAAATAATTAAAAATAGCGGCGCACCAGACGCTAGGATTTACGTTATTGGCTATCCACAAATTGCTAAGCCAGGCGGTAACTGCGCACTCAATGTCCATCTGCGCAAAGAAGAAATTGTATTCTCAAAGCAACTCATCAGTTATCTAAATTCAGTAATCAAGCTGGCCACATCGAAGGCGGGTGTTTTCTATGTCGATACCGAAGATGCATTAAACGATCACCGGCTTTGTGAAGCCAAAGGCGGCTCGGTTGCCGTAAACGGTTTAACATTAGGCTACGACCTACCAACTAAGTTCGGGCCGATTGGCACCGAGAGCTACCATCCTAATGATCTGGGCCATCAGCTTTTAGAAAACAAAATACTTAAAGCAACCCATAATCTGACCGACTCGATGCCAGTAGCAAATCTCGGTGCTGTTCCTCCGTTGGAAAATGGTCAGGAAATTTTAAATGCACCTCAATCCGGACGTACAGTTTACCCAGGGCAGCATGCTGATTCATTAACTGACGAGATTTTGTTTATACAATCGCCTGCCAACATCAATATTAACGGTGCTCAGTATTCGCTCAAACCATCAGCTTCATATCGTATTGAGTTGCACTCAAACCCGGTTGTCCTGGGCAACTATTTAACAGACACAGGTGGTAACTTGAATGCTCAAATCCAGCTCCCCGCCAATATCTCACCCGGCAGCCATACGCTGCACATTTACGGTACCAACGTAGCTGGCGAAGCGGTAGATATTTACAAAACCGTATATGTAGCTGTCAGTGATGATGATTACAATGGTAACGGCATTCCAAATAGTAGTGATCCGTGTGTTTTTGTTGATGCCTTGGGGATAGATTATGACCAAGATGGCGTTGATGACGCTTGTGACGGCATTATTTCAGAAGCACCACCCGCCCCGCCTGCTCCGATAGCAAATACTCCCAGCGCTCAACCGCCGAGCAATCCAAGTTCCGGTACAGTACCAGAGCAAAATAATTCATCGGGCAATACAACGACTAGTCCAAGTGATGAGCTAGCACAGATTTTTTCTGACCCATCATTCAACCCGGTTGTTGTCAGCCAAAGTTCTTCCACGCCACAAACTTCAAACCCTGGCTTTCCCAAAGAATCACAGCCTGTCAGTCAGGAAACTGGCAAAGTCTTAGCTAGTACAAAGATTAAAGAACCAAGTACTCTGCCTAAAAACTCTCGTACAGCGGCTGTTATCATTGGCGGTATTATAATCCTGCTCGGCAGCCTAGGTTTATTGCTCGGTCTGAGAAAAAAATAAAGGCGTAAAAAGTAGGAGTGTGTAGGGCTATATAAATTAGTGTAAGGATAGTAAAATTAAATTATGTCAATCGAAACCAGGGAGTCTGGAGAAGAAAAACAGCCCACAGGGCTAGTCCAGACATTCCTTGACGCCCATAAAGAATTCCTGGCGGCATTAGGCTCCGCCCAATGGCAACCCCCTTCTTACGAATTGCTAGGAATGGTTGGTCGAAGGGGTAATATAGCCAAGGGCTGTCTTCAACTTGTCTTGGATGCCGGTTTTTTTAAAGATCACGAAACGCAAGACATGGAGATGGCTCTAGGGTCATTTAGTAGCGCGGTTGTGGAGTTACCGGCCATGGCTAGACAAATTAATCCAGATTATAGAAAGGGTCTTAAATTCCAAGAAGGTTTTCGAGATGACACCATAGAAAAATTACTCGATCCAGAGACTTCCGACATAACGTCAGAATCATTAGGCGAAATTTATTCAGATTTAGCCGCCGAAACCCAAGCTGCACTAGCCGGCACCGACAAATTTGCTGATTTTCTACGATCTGAGTACAAAAAAGCCCAGCGAAATGAAAAAATAAAGAACTATTTAGGGATTGTAATAGCGGCATATGTAGGTACTAAGTTAGCTCAGAGGCGTAAAAAGTAGTCTACCTCTGTTAAAATACTGAACATGGCACTATCAATTGGAATTGTTGGCCTTCCCAATGTTGGTAAGTCTACATTGTTTAATGCATTAACAGATGCTGATGCCCTAATTGCTAATTACCCTTTTGCCACCATTGAGCCAAACACTGGCATTGTCCCAATTCCTGACCCGCGGCTGGAAAAGCTGGCCGAGATTTATAAAACCGATAAAATTGTGCCGGCAACTGTTACTTTTGTAGATATCGCCGGCCTGGTAGCTGGCGCCAGCCAGGGTGAAGGTCTGGGCAACCAGTTTTTGTCGCATATCCGGGCTACCTCGGCTATTTGCCACATAGTAAGGGCTTTTAATGACCCGAATATTATCAGTCCTGGTATGTCGGACCCAAAACGAGATATAGAAGTTATTAATACCGAGCTTATGTTAGCCGATTTGCAAACAGTCGATAAAAAACTACCTGTTTTGGAAAAGGAAACCAAGACTAACCCTAAACTTAAACCAGCTTTAGATAATCTAAAGACAGTTAAACAATTGCTTGATAGCGGTAAACCGCTAAACCAAAGCCCGGGTATTGAACTGGAGTATTTAACAGATCTATTTTTAATCACCGCCAAGCCGGTAATTTATGTTTTTAACATTGATGAAAAAACCCTGGTTAATGAAGCCAAAAAGACAGAGTTAGCGGCTATGGTGTCGAACGCCAAGGCTATCTTTATCTGCGCCAAGCTGGAAAGTGAACTGCGCGGGCTGGATGAAGCCGACCGCCAGGAACTACTAAATAGTTACGGACAATCTGAAAGCGGACTAATTCAACTGATTCACGCAGCTTATAACACACTGGCGCTACAAAGCTTTCTAACAGCCGGCGAAAAGGAAGCCCGAGCCTGGACAATCTCTAAAGGCACCACCGCCCCTCAAGCGGCCGGTGTCATTCACACTGACTTTGAACGCGGTTTTATTGCTGCCCAGGTGGTAAGTTATCCCGATTTAATAGACGGTGGGTCTTTAACTGCCGCCCGGGCCGCCGGAAAAGTCCGAACAGAAGGGAAAACCTACCTTATACAGCCGGATGACGTAATTGAATTTAGATTTAATGTCTAGGCGCTTAACACTGCTAGTACTATTATCGAGATGAGGGTTATAACCACTCCAACTAGCTGTTGTGAGGTAAGTCTTTCTTTAAAAAGGATATAGGCGAGCAACGCAAATAATGCTGGGTATGAACCAGCGATAGGCGCGACTATCGAGGAAGCCCCCGTCTCGATTGCAACGCTGAAAGCTACGGTACCACCACCGGTCAGTAATCCTGTCGCTACTGCCGGTATATAATTCGCCGGTTTTTTTATCTCTTTAAGTGAAATGGCTCTATATCCGATAGCCGCAGCCAAAGCTACACCGACGATGGTTGAAATATAATTTGCCCAAAACCACCCGTAAGTCTCAATCGGTGTACGAATAAAAGTAAAGAAAATCCCCCATGCCAAGAAAGCGATTAGAGATAATTTTATAGAGCGGTCAAAATGTAAGGCTCGTTTTAAAGTGTTTTTTATGTCGACAGAGGATAAAATTATACCGAGAATTACTCCAGTTATCGCCAGGCCCTGCCCAAGAGAGAGCCTTTCCTTATAAAATAAGATAGATAGGATAACGACGATAGCAGGAAATGCACCGGCTATGGCGCCAA
>DATESY010000059.1:0-5771 GCA_035283865.1 Saccharimonadales bacterium (SeqCode) | reverse complement strand
GCTTGGCCAATCCGTAGTTGAACTTCATCTGCGTGTGGTGTCAAGTCTGCCGGATTAATATTGTCGTTTAATGGAGCTTCATGGCCGGGTTTTGTCATGTTCATATATTAACACACTTATGCTAATTTTTCAAGGCTTGTTTAATGCGCTCCTCAGGTGAAAGTTTCTTATCTACTTTCCTCAATACTTCAGCCGCGTCAGCCACTGAATAACCAAGCGCTACCAGTCCCTGCAAGGCTTCATCATTAGGGTCGGCTGAGGCGGTTAGAAAGTCTGTAGCGTCCTGTGCTGCTAACAAGCCGACCTTGTCTTTAAGATCGACCACTACCCGTTCTGCTGCTTTCTTGCCCACGCCCACGGCCTGGGAGATAAACTTAATATCCCCCTCGGCTATAGCCCTACGCACCTGGGCCACTGAAGCAACGCTTAAGATGGCCAGGGCCATCTTAGGGCCAATTCCCTTTACACTTAGAAGCTGTTCAAACAAAGCTTTGGCTTCCTTGGAACGGAAGCCAAACAGATCATGGGCATTCTCACGGATACTTTCATGGATATACAGCTTAGCTCTTTCACCTGGATGCAAGGCACCAAAGTCTTCAAAGGGCACCAATACACCATAACCGATGCCGTTACAGCTCATTACGACAGTCACACCGATCTTTTCCAGAACTTTGCCTTCCAGGGTTGCAATCATGGCCTTATTTTACCCCAGACTACGCTGGCGTGTGTTATGGCAGCCGCTAGGGCATCGGCACAGTCATCTGGCTGGGGAACTTCTTTTAACCCTAGCATGATGCGGACCATTTCCTGCATTTGTTTCTTTTGGGCCCGCCCATAGCCAGTCAGGGCCTGTTTGATCTGTAATGGGGTATATTCAGCTACTGCTAAGCCAGCCTGGGCACCGGCGACAATGGCTACTCCCCTGGCCTGAGCTACGCTCATGGCAGTAGTGACGTTTTTAGCAAAGAATAGCTTTTCAATAGCCATTTCATCTGGTTTAGACTGGGCGATAATGTCTTTTAGCTCTTCGAAGATGGTCTGCAGCCGGACCGTCTCAGCTTCTTTAACCGGCGTACGAATTATGCCAGCATCAACAAGGGTGCATTTACCGTTTTTATCAGCTTCTATAATCCCAAAGCCCAAGATACCGGTGCCAGGGTCAATGCCAATGATTCTCATTTCAAAAACTCTGTTTTCTTACCATCAATCACTATAACTTGGCCATCTTCCAATGGCTTATACGGTATCTTATGTTTTTTGAAGTATTTGATTGACTTATCTGCCTCTTTGCCAAACCAATCTGACTTACAATGTGGGACTATTATAAACGGTACTAGATTAAGCCCCTCCCAGATTGTTTTCTTAACAGGATAGTTTTTAGGTACTACATCTGGTTGAGGCCTGTCACCATATTCAATGCCATGGAGTGAAGGAGCTGTGACGCAGGCGCCGGCACTCCAACCGCCGTACATAATTTTATCTTCCTTAAGAAGCTTTCTAAGGATTTCGTCCAAGCCGCTGGACTGCATCGCCCGGCGTAAAATAAACGTATTGCCGCCGGCTGACCATATTGAACCAAGATTACTTAATTTGTTAAGTAATTCTTTGGATTTACCGAAATAGTCACGTAGATCTAATTCTTCGAAATCAAAACCTGCAGACTCGAACATTTTTTTCTTTTCCGGCGTACTGAAATTCCTCTCCTGCGGTGGCAGGTCATCTTGGGCATTTTTTATATAAGCAGCCTTTTTGTTGCTGCCAGCCATTTTGGCAGCCACATCTGGATAATTGCCGAAGTCTTGGGAAGATAAAAACAGGCGCATAACTACCTCTGCCCCTCAGCTTTTTGAATACTTTGGGTAACCCAAGGATCTCTAATTTTTCCCGATTTATTAAGTTTTTCAATTTCATCTAGAGAAAACCATCTTGCATCCAATAACTCTTCCCTTTGGAATTTCAGAGTTCCACTTTTAACCCGAGCTTGAAAAGAGTTTAACATCCTCGTTTTTGAGCTATTTAAGCTCGAAAGCAAGGATTCGTTGCTTACTAGCTCAATGTCTAGTCCTACCTCTTCTTTGGCTTCACGAATTGCCGCCTGTTGGGGCGTCTCGCCTTCGTCAATCCAACCAGCAGGCAGATTCCACAGACCATAGGCTTTTAGTTGTCTTTCCTGAACTAGCAAATAACGGCCACGAGCGTCTCGCAGAACTACACCTGCTACGGGTTCCTTAAGCTCAACCGACATTTATGCCTTCAGCGATGTCGAAGTTAGTATGAGTGTTAGTAACATCATCTAAATCTTCCAGGGCATCCATTAGATTTACAATCTTCCTGGCCGTTTCACGGTCGCTAATTTCAATATTGCTGTTCGGCGCATATACCAGCTCAGCGCCTACAATTTCCAATCCGGCAGATTTAAGAGCTTCACGGACTTTAGTCAGTTCATTAGGCGCTGTATAAACAACTGTTTCACCTGTCTCTGGTTCATCAGCCACATCTTCAGCTCCGGCTTCAATAGCCTGCAGCTGGATTTCATCATCAGTGCCTTTCAGCCTAACCATGCCTTTACGGCTAAACTGGAAAGCGACACTGCCTGGTTCAGCCATATTGCCGCCGTTTTTAGTGAAAGCCAATCTTACCTCAGGATAGGTCCGGTTTTTGTTATCTGTGGCTACCTCTACCAATATGGCTACACCACCTGGACCGTAACCTTCGTACATAATTTCTTCCAGCTGGGCAGCCGATTTATCTGCCACTCTAGCAATAGAGCGTTCAATGTTGCTCAAAGGCATATTAGAGGCTTTGGCTTTTTCAATGGCCATAGCTAGGGTTGAGTTATGGGCCGGATCAGTACCGGACCGGGCAGCAATAGCTATTTGGTTACCTAGTTTAGTAAACAAAGCACCACGCTTAGCATCATTGGCGCCCTTTTGGCGCTTAATTGTCGCCCACTTAGAATGTCCTGACATAATTATCCTTATTTTACCATGTTTAAGGTGTTATTTCAGGCAGTAAGTTCTTATTCTCCGCTCTGCGTTTATGGGCTATGGCAATAACTATTAAAACCAATGCGTAGACATAGAGCATGCTGGCCAGGCTAATGGATTTGCGCAGGAAGATTGAAGGGATACTGGAGAACAGCCGGACTATGTCTAAGATGTAGGTCAGTAAGATATTAGCTGGCCAGGCCAACCATCCGGCAATTGGTGCCAGCCACATGCCAGCAGCGGCCGCCACGGTTGAGACCAGCATAGCCAGGGGAATAAGTGGCACAACCAGTACGTTGCTCAGAAGACCAACTAAGGATAATTGTCCAAACATGGCCACAATCAACGGCAGCGTCATGACTTCAGCCGCCAGTGTTTCAAAAGCCACGGATATAATCAGCTTTGGTCGTTTCTTAAACAGCCTGGAAATAACCAGCGGTGAGACAACCAGTACCCCAAAGAAAGCCAGGAAAGATAAGTACCAACCTAGATCACCCCAGATGTAAAAAGGGTTAATTATCGCCGTTAAGGCGGCTGTAAAGGCTAGAATTAATAATGGCCGGGCCCGGCGGCCGTAATACCAGGCCCAAAGGCCTAGAGTTGAGACAATAGCGGCCCGTACAATGGAAGCACTAAAACCGGTCATTAGAATAAAAACACTAATAAGACTTAGAGAAATGAGTAATTGCTGGAATTTAGAACCAAGTTTTAGCCTGGTCGCTGCCCGGACTAAGATCGTCAGGTTATAACCAGATACAGCCACAATATGTACTAAACCAACCATTATGAGCTGCTGGGTCAGATCATCAGGCAAGGTATTCCTCTGCCCAATTAAAAGCCCCAGGCCAAATGAAGAATTAGGCTCGGGCAGTGCCGTTTGCATACCGGCCCCCAGGCGCCGGGTAAAACTGTTTATCCAGCTATTGTCCAGCCCGGTACGTTTCAGTTGGGCGTAAGATATACGGGCTTGGCTAGCCCCACGGATCGGGTAAAGCTTGCCACTAATCTGCAGCCGGTCGCCGCGGTAAACCATCGGCTCGCCAAAGCCACTGACCCTAAAACTGCCAGCCAGTGGTTTGTTATCCGGCTGAAGCACTACATGGTTAGCCGTAAATTCCAATTGTGAACCCTGAGCGTATATAGCATCGGCCGTGGCTGTCGCTTCGATAACCACGCTCTGGCCGGCCAGAGCCTTTAACTCAGAGACCTTGGTCATATACACGTTGCCACGCAACAGACCGAAACTAGTGCCCAGTAAAACTACCAGAATAAGGGCCGCTGGGTTCCGGCGTCTCAGTAAAAACAGACCTGGCAGGAAGATTAGCCACCAGGGTTGAGGTTCGATAGCAAAGCGACGTGATAAACCTAAGCCGGCTAAAACACAGAGGCAGAAAATAGTTATTAGAGTGGTGCGGCGCAGTTTCCTCATTGCGCCAATAATGGCATAGCGGATGGTAAAAATTAATTGCTTACGGTTTGTTGGAAGGATAAATCAGCTGGCCGGCGTAGGTACCGCCGGTCGTATCTGCCGGTTGTTCAATAATTTCATTATTCGAACCATTGCCGCACTCTTCACCAATGGGCGCGGCTACTAATTTATTATCTACAATCGTCGGCATAGAACTATTCTCACAGTTAACACCAACCTGAGCATCATGAATAAAGTTGCGCCGAATCGTCGTACCAACGCCAACTTTTTTGGTACCCACTGCCTGATGCCAACAGTGATAAATCTGGTTATCTTCAAGCAAAACGTCTTGGGAAAAGATGTCCACACAGCTCCACAACGAATCGTGAATAGCGCTACGGGTAATCTGGACGTCGTCGCCCCACACAGTCAAACCATTGTGAGCATAAGCTACCTCTACGTAGTCGAGCCGGCTACCGCCAAGCAGTGTCACTTGGTCCCAGTCAGCATATTCCGGCTTATCTTGAGCCGAGGTGAAGCTAATTTTTTTGTCTGGAGTACCTTTAGCTATGATCTTTGCCGTTATAGAAAAATGGGTTTTGCCATAGCCTTTGCGGCCAGTAGGGTCATTATGGTCTTTGATATAGGCATCGGCATTGCCAGTCCAATCAGTGCCAGCAATGTCCGGCTTTTTATCAAATAAAATCTTTGTACCAGGTTCAATGGTTAAGGTAGCTATTGGCGCAAATGTGACGTCATCAGTAACACGTACCTGCCCTTGCCAAGTTTGTGAAGTAAACTGTAAGCCCGCAACCTGTGTTTCTGTAATACTGCCGTTGGCTGTCTGCAGCGTCACCGTTTTTGGACGATTGAATATTAAAACGTAGCCAATAAATACAATGACAACTAAAGCGACTAAAGCTGTAGCTATAATAAATATCTTTAGTATCTTTCGCTTAGTTATTTCCACCATTTATCAAGATTGTAGGCTAATTGTAACTATCTATCAATTACTGCTTAGTCGTCATGGAATGACCCTACGAAAAAATCATGCAAAAAAGCCCAGTAACACGTGCCGGACTCTTTGCGTGGAGGGCCCAGTGGGATTCGAACCCACGACACGCGGCTTAAAAGGCCGCTGCTCTACCAGACTGAGCTATGGGCCCACATTAAATGAGGGCTTTGTAACACCTTAGATTATCTGTTTTTAAGCCAAAAAGTCAACTGTTAGCTATTCTTAAATTAGGCGTGCCCATCTCTGAAAATGTTAATTATGATATGCTACGCTATATGACTAATTCTTTCCGTCATTTCTTAATATTTATTTTTCTAATTAGCGCTCCTATAGCTGGCTATATTTCCGGCTTGGGTGACCC
>DATESY010000058.1:0-2564 GCA_035283865.1 Saccharimonadales bacterium (SeqCode) | reverse complement strand
CCGCCGATGAAACACCTGAAGAGCAAGAACTGGAGCAAACGCTTCGACCGCGTGATTTTAAAAATTACGTTGGCCAGGAGCGCTTAAAGAAAAATCTGCAACTGGCGATTGCCGCGGCTAAAAAGCGCGGTGAGCCAATTGATCATGTCCTACTTTATGGCCCCCCCGGACTAGGTAAAACTACCATGGCTACGGTTATTGCTAATGAAATGGGAGCCCAGATCCGGGTAACTTCCGGGCCGGCTATTGAACGGGCAGGTGATCTGGCTTCACTTCTCACTAACCTGCAAGACGGCGATATCTTATTCATTGATGAAATCCACCAGCTCAACCGTACGGTCGAAGAAGTGCTTTATTCAGCCATGGAGGACTTTAAGCTCGATATTATGATTGGCAAAGGCCCCAGTGCCCGCAGCTTGCGCCTTGACCTACCTATGTTTACGATTATCGGGGCTACTACTCGCGCTGGGGCCCTGGGCGCACCCTTACGCGACCGTTTTGGCATGACCCATCGCCTGGAGTTTTATACACCAGAAGAAATCGCCAGGATCATTAAACGCTCAGCTAAGATACTGGATGTTAAAATTGATGAGCCGGCTGGTAAACTATTGGCAGCTCGTGCCCGCCTGACACCTCGTATTGCCAACCGCCTGCTGAAGCGAGTCCGTGATTACGCCGATATCAATGGCGATGGGGTCATTGATGAACCGCTGGCCCATAAAGCTTTGGACCTAATGGAGATCGATAAACTCGGCCTTGATCCGGCCGATCGACAACTGCTGAGTGTTATTATTGAACACCATGGGGGCGGACCAGTGGGAGTTGAAACCCTGGCTGCCCTAACAGCTGAAGAGCGGGGCACCATCGAAGACTTTTATGAACCATATCTGATGCAGATCGGCTTGCTGGAGCGTACCCCCCGGGGTCGCAAAGTGACCGCTCGGGCCTGGCAACACCTTGGCAAACAACCTGCCAAGCAGTCCCAACCTAAATTAATATAGGGAGAATTATGCAACCGGAAAATCCTCAAACACCACCATTGTCCCATCCGCCGCCTGACCACTTGCCACCAAAGATCATGCCGCCTATCAACATGACTCAGTCCGGGATGAGCCACGACGAGGATCTGCTTGAACCCGGGGAGCAACTGGTAGTTATTGTTAAGAAACACCCCATCGGCCTTATTGGTATATACATAGAAGCTTTGGTCGGTCTGTTAGCCGTTTTTGGGCTGCTGGTAGCTGTGGCGCCTGATTTTTTTAACGGTCTTTCCAACCAGGCCTATATGGCTGTTGTAGCGGTGATCATTTTTGGTTTAGCCGTATTGGTCTTTTTCCTTTTTACTGCGACTTATGTTTACCGCCAAAGCCGGCTGCTGGTAACCGACCGCAGCCTGGTGCAAATCCTCCAAAAGAGTTTATTTATTCGCAAGGTTTCGCGTTTGTCTATGTCTAACGTGGAAGATGTGAGCGCCGAAGAGCGGGGAATTTTATCGACCGTTTTTGATTACGGCACGATAGTGGTACAGACCGCCGGCGCCTTAGAAAACTTTATTTTTCCCTATTGCCCCCAGCCGTCTAAGTACGCTGACCAGATAATTGAAGCCCGCCAGCGCTATGCCCGGGCTTTGGAAGAAGAGCACGAAGAAGAACTAGCCCATCACCTCAAGGATATGGGTCTGGTATAAATATCTATTCTTGGAACGGATTTTTCCTAGCCGAGTCAAACAGGCTGTGAATCTCGGTATTACTCTGCTCTAGGGCTTCAATTTGTTTGATAGCGTTTTCATCAACCTTGGGTATGGCGGCCGTGGCTGCGCTATCCTCAGCTGCTGAGGGTTCAGCGCCGGCCAGCTGGCTGATTTTCCAAACCACGAACAAATAAACTATTAGAACTACCAGGACTGCTATAAATGAAGCGTGCTTTGCCACCAGCGGCAGAACTTTTCGGCCTTTGGCCATAACTGATTTCAAATTAAAGTCTATGTCTTTACTCATGGTTTTATAAATATATTAATAACTAACGTAAAGTTAATGAACTGGCTGGGTCCGAGCTCAGTAATTTGCGGTTGAATATTAACTTTGGTTATTTGGGCCGTGCGGCGGTTATGTTCAATCCGGCTAAGAAAATCCAGCAGCTTAGGATAGGTTACTAGCTTACTCTCAGCTACGCCGCTACCGCTTTGCGGGCTAATAGTCAACTCCAGTGCATAAAGACCGGCTATACCCTCGACGGCTTTAGCCTGGGAAATGGCGCTGGCAGCCGGGGCAGTGGTGGCATTGGTAGAATCACTCGAACTGGAGTCGGTTTTAGTGCTTGTACCAAGGCTGCTGGCTGGGAAAGTGACGGAGGCAATAGCAATGCCGGACTGGTCGGCTAAGCGGAAAATATCGGCTGTAGCTTGAGCCTGGTCTTTATCTTCCGGCAAGACGGTTTTGGCAATATCGTTAAAGTAGGCATACTGCTCGACTTGTTTTTTAGAAGCGGCTAGGCTGGAGCTTTGGGCATCAACTGTTTTACTTTGGGTTTTGAGCTCGACCAATCTCTGGCTCTTGGCCGACAGC
>DATESY010000057.1:0-7228 GCA_035283865.1 Saccharimonadales bacterium (SeqCode) | reverse complement strand
TCTACAAGGGAAGATGTAGTCGAGCAATACCAAGATAACCTTGCAACTCAGCAACGTAGAGGCCTAGTAGACCCTATTCTTTAAGCCGTATTTCAAATGTGCTAATGCTCATTTGTTATACTAAGATTGATGATTTTACTCGACAGAGTAACAAAAACTTACGGACAAGAGTCGGCACTGGAACGGGTTAGCTTGCATGTTGAGCCCAAGGAGTTAGTTATTATTGTCGGCCAAAGTGGGGCCGGTAAATCGACTCTGTTTAAACTGTTAACTCGTGAAGAGAAGCCAACGGCTGGCAAGATAATTGTCGGTGGCATGGATTATGACAAGCTTAAAGATAAAGATGTCCCACTGCTGCGCCGTAAGATCGGTGTGGTCTTTCAGGACTTTAAGCTTCTAGCCAATAGAACTGTGGCCGAAAATATTGCTTTTGCCCTGGAAATTGCCGGTTTACCGACAGCTGAGATTAAACACACTGTACCAAAAGTTCTGGATGTGGTTGGTTTAAGAGGCAAGGAAAATAACTATCCAAAGGAACTATCTGGCGGCGAAAAACAACGCGTCGCCATTGCCCGGGCGATTGTCCGCCAACCAAAGATTTTGATCGCTGATGAGCCGACCGGTAACCTTGACCCTAAACACGCCTTTGACGTTATTAAAGTGCTGGAAAAGATTAACCAGTTCGGTACTACGGTGCTGTTGACAACTCATAACCAGGAAATAGTTAATTATCTGAAGCGTAGGGTAGTGACCATTAAAGACGGCAAGGTTATATCTGATAGAGCGGTTGGGAAGTACAAGCTATGAGGCTCAAGCCAAAGGCTCAACCGCCGGTTGAGAATAAAATGAACCGCGACCATAAGTTCATAACCTTAGAGCGCATCTTTAAAAACGGCTTTGTTAATTTTGGCCGCAACATCTGGCTGGCCATTGCCGCCATGGCCATGATGGCTGTTACCTTAACTATCCTGCTGTTTGCCATTGTGGCTAATGCTACCTTTTCGCATACCATTTCTGACATCACCAGCCACATCGATGTATCGGTTTATCTAAAAGACGAAGTAACGGATGAGCAGCGTAGTAGCCTTATAGTTGAGCTTAAGCAGATTGATAATGTCCAGGCCGTAGGTTATACCTCTAAAGACCAAGCCCTTAAAAACTACCGGGCCCAGAATATTGATAACCCGGAGCTGCTGGCGGCCATTTCCGAAACCGATAACCCCCTGCCAGCCTCACTGGTTATTTCCCCCAAGGATCCCAATAAACTGGACACCATTAAAGACTATTTAGATAAACCGGAAATTGAAGCCCTGCAATCTGATCCCACCAGCTACAGCGGTGACCGTAAAGCGGCCATTGATAAAATCGCCAAAGCCACCCAGTTTTTCCGCCAGGCTGGCATTATCGGAATCATTATCTTTATTATCATCTCCATGCTGATCATCTTTAACACCATTAGAATGACCATCTTTAACCGCCGTGACGAACTGGTAATTATGCGCCTGCTGGGCGCCACGCCTGGCTATATCCGGGGGCCGTTTATTGTCGAGACCATGCTTTACGGTGTAGTGGCCGCCGCCGTTTCGCTAATAGTTTGCGGCGGCTTGTTTGCCGTAGCTTCCTCAACTCTGCAGGCCAGCAGTTTGGGGCTGCTGGACATCAAGTATTCCAGTGATTACTTTAGCAACAACTTATGGCTAATTTTGACGGCCCAGATCCTGGCCGGTATAATCATAGGCGCCGCCAGCGCAGCTATTGCTACCAGGCGGTATCTTAAACTCAAGTAGACAATAAACATTTACTAATAAGAACAACAAGGTCATCGCCAACCCCAGCTAAAGCAGGGGTGAGTCGATTGACAAAATAACCGGGGGGTATGCTATTATTATGCTGTTAATGCTAAAACAAAAAGTTAGAATCGGGCATCTTATCAAGGCTGTTCTTTTGGCAGTTGTTTTAAGCCTGGGTATTTTCAGTAGTGGACTGGTTGGGGCTGATCAGTATGATGAGCAAATCCGGGTCCTGCAGGAGCAGAACGCTACTAACCAGCAAGTCGTCAACGACCTGGCTGGCCAGGCCGCCTCTTACCAGGATGCCGTAGATAAGCTTTCTACTCAAATCAATAACTTGCGCCAGGCCATTTTAGACAACCAGCACCAAAGCAACCAGCTGCAACAGCAAATCGATGAACAGCAAATTGAACTAGCCCACCAAAAACAGGTTCTGGGTATAAATATCAAGACCATGTATCTAGAAGGTGAAATCTCAACCCTGGAAATTCTGGCGGCCTCCAAAGATCTCAGTGAATTCGTTGATAAACAACAGTACCGTAACTCAGTCCAGACCAAGATAAAAACCACCGTTGATAAAATTACCGCCCTGAAGCTGGAGCTGGAACAAAAACAACGCCAGATTCAGGTGCTGATTAAGGAACAGGAAGCCCAACAGGGACAGCTGTCGGCTAACTATAGCCAGCAAAACGATATGCTCAATTATACCGAGGGCCAAAAAGCGGCTTATAACCAACAGATTAAAAATAACCAGTCTAAGATCAGTGAACTGCGCCGGGCCCAGGCCATTGAAAACGCCCGCTTGTTTGGTGGCGGTCAGATTATTCAGACCAGCCGTTGCGATATCTACCCCCAGAACTGGTGTAACGCCCCGATGGACAGCATTGTTGACACTTGGGGCATGTATAACCGCGAATGCGTCTCATGGACGGCTTACCGGGTAGCGGCTTCCGGCCGCTATATGCCTTACTGGGGTGGCCGCGGTAATGCCAACCAGTGGGACGATAACGCCAAAGCTGCCGGTATCCCGGTTGACCGTAATCCCCAAGTCGGTGATGTCGGTGTTTCTAACAGCGGGTATTATGGCCACACGGTCTATGTCGAAGCCGTCAATGGTGACGGCACCATCGCCGTTTCCCAGTTTAACCATGACTGGGGCGGCACTTATTCCTTTGCGCCACGCATGCCCATTGGTAATCTGCTGTTCATCCACTTCCCGTAATAAGACCGGTTTCTTAAGAATATTCTCAGATCTTGTTTGTTATAATCTAGGCATAAGCAACTTTATGAGGGAAACCGGTGGATTATTTAAGTCCAAATTCTGATATAGCTGTGCCGCCAGGTCCTAAGAAAAGCTGGACCTTGCCAAGAATCCTAATTGCGCTGCTTTTAACGGTGCTGGTTTTTGGCGGTGGGGTAGCCGTCGGCCGTGGCGATCTGCACCTAAAAGGCCTGAGCCTAAGTAAGACTACAACCAGCCAAGCGGCCTTCGATTACAACTCAGTCGACCAGCTCTACAACCTGCTTAAAAATAACTTTGATGGCAGCTTAGATAATGAAAAACTGCTTGATGGCATCAAAACGGGTTTGGTCAATGCTGCCGATGACCCCTACACCCAGTATTTCAATCCCGAGGACGCTAAACTCTTTAACGAGGAACTCACCGGCAGTTTTAGCGGTATTGGCGCTGAGCTTGGCACTGACGCTAACAACAACATCGTAATCGTGGCACCACTTTCGGGCTATCCGGCTGAGGCGGCCGGCCTCAAACCCAAAGACATTATTTCAGCCATTGACGGGGAGACCACCAGTGGTATCGGTGTCGATAGGGCGGTGCGCAAAATCCGTGGTGACGTGGGTACCCAGGTTAAACTGACTGTGCTGCGTGGCAGCCAGCCAGCCTTTGAGCTCACCATCACCCGCGCCCAAATAACTATTCCCAGCGTCAGCTACTCGGTAGAGGGAGTAATTGGCTATCTTAAAATCAGCCAGTTTACCAATGACACCTTAAAGCTCACCAAGGAAGCGGCCAGTGACTTTAAGACCAAGAACATTAAAGGCATTATCTTAGACCTTAGAAGTGACCCTGGTGGCTATCTCAGCGGTGCCGTCGATATCTCCAGCTTGTGGCTGGATAAGGGTAAGGTTGTAGTCGCCCAAAAACGCGGTAACCAAACCCTGGCAACCGAATACGCTAAAGGTGATGCTAGCTTAAAAGGTTTACCAACGGTCGTTTTAATCAACAGTGGCAGCGCCAGTGCCAGTGAGATTACGGCTGGAGCCTTGCGCGATAACGGTGCAGCTACCATTGTCGGTGAGAAAAGCTTTGGCAAAGGCAGCATCCAGCAAGTACAGAGTTTGCCCGGTGGCGGTGAACTGAAAGTCACCATTGCCCGCTGGTTTACACCTTCGGGCAAGAACATCGACAAACAAGGTATTACGCCTGACATTGAAGTTCTAATAAGCGACGACGACCAAAAGGCCGGCCGCGATCCCCAAAAAGACCGGGCCACCCAAATCCTAAGCGCTAAAATCCAATAAAAACTGGCAACCAGACCCCTGTTCGTGCTAGTATTTAGGCATTAATGTGAAGCGAAGGGAATAAGCGTGGCAGCCAAGGCCAAGCAAACTAAATATATATTCGTGACCGGTGGTATGTTATCGGGCGTCGGTAAAGGCATCACCGCCGCTTCAATCGGCACCATCTTAAAAACCCGCGGCTTCTCGGTTAACATCCAAAAGTGCGACCCTTATCTTAACGTCGATGCCGGTACCCTCAACCCGGCCGAGCATGGCGAAGTCTTCGTAACCCGCGACGGCGCTGAAGCCGACCTGGATCTAGGCCATTACGAGCGGTTTTTAGATGTCGAGCTAACACAGGCTTCTAGCTTGATGTCGGGTACAATCCTGCTGCAGGTAGTTGAGAACGAGCGGGCCGGAAAGTACCTTGGCAAAACAGTTCAGATTATCCCGCATGTTACCGATGCCGTCCAAGCTGACATTATAGCCACTGGCCAGGACTTTGATATCCATGTGGTGGAAATCGGTGGTACTGTCGGTGACTACGAGAGCTTGAGTTTTATAGAAGCTATCCGTGAACTATCCATCCGTTTTCCCCAGGATTGTTTGTTTGTTCATGTTGTATACATTCCTTACCTTAGCGCTAGCCGAGAGTTTAAGACTAAACCAGCTCAAAACGCTGTACGTGAGCTGCGGGGACTGGGAGTTGTGCCTGATGTGCTAGTAGCCCGGTCCGAAACCAAAGCGCCGCGAACAGTACTGGCAAAACTAAGCCTATTTTCTGGCGTCGAACAAGAAGCCATTGTGTTGCTACCCAATGCTCCAACCATCTACCAGGTACCGCTGAGCTTGGAAGCAGCCAAGATCGGTGATGTTATTATGTCTCGACTCGGTCTGCGTAACCACCGTGCCGATATGGCTGCTTGGAAAAGGGTCGTCAAAAGCGCCCTGACCAATTACCGCCGGACGGTTCGGGTAGGTGTCATCGCCAAATATCTGCACAACCAAGACACTTATATGTCGGTCTTTGAAGCTTTGCGCTCGGCCGCCTGGGCTCTGCAAGTCAATGTTGATATCGTCTGGGTTAACGCCCAAATGTTGCCGAAAGATAAAAAGGAACAAGCTATCTTACCAACTCTTGACGCTATCTTAGTGCCCGGCGGTTTTGGTCCCAGAGGCATCGAAGGTAAAATCCTGGCGGCAACTTACGCCATGGACAACAAAGTGCCATACCTGGGCCTTTGTCTGGGCCTGCAGGTAGCTTTAATTGCCGCTGCCCGCCGGGCTGGGCTAAGTAAAGCCAATTCCACTGAATTTGATCCCAACACGCCTGACCCGGTAGTCAGCACTATGGCTGAGCAAATCGGCAAAGAAAACACTGGTGGCACCATGCGACTAGGTAATTATCCCTGCCTGGTAGAGCGGGGGACTATGGCCAGGAAGGTTTATGGGCAGGAAAAAATTGTTGAGCGCCACCGCCACCGCTATGAGGCGAATAACTCTTACCGTGACCAGTACCCGGCTTGGGGCATCAAGGATAGCGGCGTTAGTCCCGATAACACTTTAGTGGAAATGATAGAGGCCCTGGACCACCCGTACTTTGTATCAACGCAAGCTCATCCGGAATTCCTTTCACGTCCGGCCCGGCCGCACCCCCTGTTTGAGGGTTTGTTAAGGGCTGTCCTCAACCGCTAAGTTGCTTTTCTAGCACTCTTATGCTATAATCTAAGAATGGCCGAAATACCAAAGACTTCTACGGGCGACCCAAGCACGTTATTAGCTAACGCTTACCCAGATCTGGCTGCTATTCGTGAAGGTCAACAAGTATCACCGCAAATTGCCAGTCTCTGGGGTGAGGCCTTTAATCGAAAAATCATTACTCTTTCCAGAAAAGAACAACTTAACGCCGAGGAAGTCAATTTTATTGATAGTGTCGTAGACCTTGGCTCGCGTAATGTTCACTTTCTGTTGGAAAGATATGACTTCTCACTACCAGAGGACACCGATCAAAAATTTGCTATGGTGACCAGGCGGTTATTTATAGCCGCGTCTACCATACGCGAGAATGCGGCCAGCAAAGGTGCGCCTCTGCCTGAGACGGATTGGCCAGCCTCATCAACGGTTCTGAAAGATAAATGGGCCTATGCCCGTCTGATGAATTTTATGACCGCTACGGCCGGATTACTCTACCGGCACGCCCATCGTGATTTACGTTCACCAATGGAGGACTATGCAGCCAATATTGTACTTCTACCCGGTGTGTTAGCCGAGCACAGCGGACCTATAACTATAGATCCTTATCTAGCTGGTAACTTTGGCGTACTAGCCGCCAAGTACGGGATTATAGAAGCTCAACCCGGTGTTGAGTAGATTTATTCGACGCTAACTTCAGTCCGAGGGATGCTGCGGCCGCTGAACTTCTTAACCCGGCGGTCCTTAAACTGAACAATACCGTCTTTAGCGGCATGGATAGTGTAGTTACGGCTCGCAAATGTACCATTACCAGCCCGCTTGGTCATACCAACCTGACGGACAATGACGTCACCAGTTTTAACGGCCTGGCCGCCAAATACCTTAACTCCCAGCCGTTGGCCGGGACTATCATGGACATTTTTGGCTGTGCCGCCGGCTTTAGTCTTACTCATCTAGTTGCCTTTTCTAATACTAATAGTTCACGGGCAACAATTTGGTCTTCACGGAAGTAAAGCAAATCGTTGCTTTTAATATGAACGAAATCTACCCGATTGTATCCCATATCTGTTAAATGGTCAATAACGGGCAGGTGCTTAAAGCCGTTTTTAGTTCGCCAGGCCGGCACGGCTAAAGCTAGTCTTTGGCCGGCTCTTAGCTGCGGGCTTAAGTTTTTTAGAAACTTCTTAGTTATGGTATTAGCATCAGAAATTATTTCCCGCAGTTTA
>DATESY010000056.1:0-4888 GCA_035283865.1 Saccharimonadales bacterium (SeqCode) | reverse complement strand
GTACTGGTTAGAGGTGGACGAGTGAAAGACTTACCTGGTGTACGTTACCATATTGTTCGTGGCAATCTTGATTTACAAGGCGTCCAAGATCGTAAGCAGGGCCGTAGTAAGTATGGAACGAAGAAGGGTAAATAGTATGAGCGGCGGTATGGAAATACGACTTGAAACACCTGGCCACGATCACAGTGAAGATGTTGAATATGCCAGGGATTTGTGGGAACGTTGTGACAGGGGTGAGGTGCATCCGGACGATCTGAGCTTGAGTGATCTAATGGTGCTTACGCACCACTATCCTGAGACTTTTAGAAAGATGGTCGGATAGCATAATGCCACGTAAGACTACTAAATCTCTAGTGAGAGATGTTGAGCCAGACCGCCTTTATAACAGTAAGCAAATTGCTAAGGTTATTAACCGCGTCATGCTGGATGGCAAGAAACAGCTAGCCGAACGATTAGTTTATGGTGGCATGCAAAAAGCCGCCGATAAGCTTAAAGTCCAAAACCCATTAGAAGTTTTCGAACAAGCAATGAAAAACATCCAGCCGCACCTGGAAACCCGTTCCCGCCGGGTTGGTGGCGCTAATTACCAAATTCCCTTTGAAGTTAAGGGACAACGCCAACAGCACCTGACCATTATGTGGTTTGTACAGGCAGCTCGTGATCGCAAGGGTATTAGTATGGAAGACCGCATTGCCCATGAACTGATGGATGCCTATAACAATACCGGCGCGGCCGTTAAGAAAAAAGAAGACGTCCATAAAATGGCTGAGGCTAACCGGGCCTTTGCGCATTTTGCGAGGAGTTAAAATGGAGCTTAAGGACCATGTATCTAGATTAGAAGAGCAACATTATGCTCTGCGAAGTGCACTTAATGCCTCAGCAGAAGCCTCGGATAAACATCCAATAAACTTTTTACATCCAGATGTTTTTAGGACAAATGGTGGATTGGCCCGAGAAATAGGCAAAACATCACTCGAATTTGTAAGATTAATTCCCCATGTTCATGAAATGTACCTAATACATAAAGGTAAATTGCCAAAAATTGAATAATAAATATGGCAGATAAGCAATATAATTTAGAACAAGTTAGGAATATCGGCATCATTGCCCATATTGATGCGGGCAAGACTACGACCACCGAAGCTATTTTGTATCGTACCGGCCTAAAACACAAAATTGGCGAGGTTCATGAAGGCGACACTACCACTGACTGGATGGCCCAGGAGAAAGAGCGCGGTATTACCATTACGGCTGCTGCCGTTACCTGTTTTTGGAAAGACAAGAAGATCAATATTATCGATACCCCGGGCCACATCGACTTCACGGTTGAAGTTGAGCGCTCACTGCGGGTTTTGGATGGTGCGGTGGTGGTCTTTGACGGCAAGATGGGCGTCGAAAGCCAGTCCGAAACTGTTTGGCGCCAGGCTGACAAGTACAATGTGCCGCGTATTTGTTTTATCAATAAGGTTAACCAGACCGGCGGTGAATTCTACAAAAGCCTGGACAGTATCCACCACCGTCTTTCTAAGCGAGCCTTTCCGATTCACCTGCCTATTGGTTTTGAGCAATCGGTCAATGGTCTAGTCGACCTTATTACCATGAAAGCCTACACCTACAAGGACTTTGCCGATAAAAACTTAACCGAGACCGAAGTCCCGGCCGATATGCTGGACAAGGCTAAAAAATACCGCTCTTTACTGGTTGAAAACGCCGTCGCCGAAGATGAAAAAATGTTGGAAAAGTATTTCAAGGTTGGTGAGGCAGGCCTGAGCGAAGAAGATATACGCTCGGCTATCCGGACGGCTGTTTTGACGGGTAAGTTCTTCGCCGTAACCGGTGGTGACGGCCGCGGCGTAATCGTTGAAAAACTGCTTGACGCTATAACAGATTTTCTGCCGAGTCCGCTTGACCGTGGCTCTACTTGGGGCGTTAACCCCAAAAATGGCGATGAAATTGAGCGCCAGCCGGACGGGGCTGAACCGTTTACCGCTTTGGCCTTTAAGATCGCGACCGACCCCTTTGTCGGTAAGTTGGCCTTCTTCCGGGTTTATTCTGGTAAAGTCATCGCCGGCAGCTACATCTTAAACAGTTCAACTGGCGATAAAGAGCGCATTGGCCGCATTGTACGGATGCACGCCAATAAACGTGAAGACGTTAGCGAAGTTGATGCCGGTGACATCGCCGCTATTGTTGGTCTCAAAGGCACCACCACCGGTAATACTCTGTGTGATCCGGCCCATCCGATAGTCCTGGAAAGCATTACCTTCCCAGAGCCGCCGGTCAGTATCGCCATTGAGCCTAAGACCAAAGCCGACCAGGAAAAGATGGGCATTGCCCTGCAGCGTCTGGCTGAAGAGGACCCGACTTTTAGGATTAAAGTCGATCATGAGACCGGCCAGACCATTATCTCTGGTATGGGTGAGTTGCATTTGGAGATCATTGTCGATCGCATGAAGCGTGAATTTACGGTTGAGGCTAACGTTGGTGCACCCCAGGTGGCTTACCGTGAAACAATCCGTAAAGATGCCGTTGAATCCGAAGGCAAGTTCATTCGCCAGAGCGGTGGCCGGGGTCAATATGGCCATGTTTGGCTGCGCCTGAGTCAGAATGAAGCCGGTAAGGGCTTTGAATTCATCAACAGCATCAAAGGCGGCTCTGTACCTAGTGAATTTATTCCGGCTGTTAAAGCCGGTATTGAGGAAGCTATGGCTAACGGTGTTATTGCCGGCTACCCTGTAGTTGACATTAAAGTTGAGCTTTATGATGGCAGTTACCACGATGTTGATTCATCTGAGATGGCCTTTAAGATCGCCGCCAGCCTGTCGCTGCAAGAAGGTGTTAAAAAAGCCTCACCAGTACTGCTGGAACCAATCATGAAAGTTGTAGTTATCACACCGGAGGATTTCATGGGCGACGTCATTGGTGATCTGAACTCCAAACGAGGGCGGGTTGAGTCTATGGGAGACCTCAGTCCCGGCATCAAGGAAATCACGGCTTATGTGCCGCTGGGTGAAATGTTTGGCTATACCACCAACCTGCGCAGTTCAACCCAGGGACGGGCGTCTAGCTCTATGGAGCTTGACCATTATGCTGATGTGCCGCCTAATGTCGCCGAAGGCATTATTGCCAAGGCCGGCAAATAAATAATTGGCCTCTTTGTTTTGGACAAGCTAGACTTAATTAATGGCTAAAGGTATAGCTCAAAGGGCAATCGAGCAGTTAATTCGCAAGCCAAAGATCTTGCTGCCGCCGTTTTTGGCACTGCGGACTGTCATATCTAAAAGCGACAAAGGTGTCTATGCCAGCTCTGACAGGCTATTTAAGGGCGCGGTATTCGGCCGTGATTCGCTGGTGGTTGCCGAAGACCTGATGACACTGCGCCCGCAATTAGTTAAGCGAATCTTGCTGGCCTTGGCCGCATTGCAGGGGACTAAACACAGTAGCGCTAACGAAGAAGAGCCTGGCAAAATAATTCATGAATATCGTAGCCAAATTGTTGATGGTCGGCATTTAAGTGGAACACCACTGCAGATATTTTACGACTTAAGCAAGCGGTGGGGCGGTAATGACTCAGAACTTATCTATTACGGCTCCGTCGATTCAACGCCGCATTTTATTCGTGCGCTGGGTGAATACTGCAGCTTCTATGGGACCAGGATTCTAACTCGAAAAGTTATCCGCCATGACGGCAGCGAAGCTTCGCTACTACAGATATTAGTCGATGCCCTTGACTGGCTAGAGAAAAAGCTGGCCCATTCAAAAAGCGGCTTAATTGAATACCACGCCCACAATGATGAAGGTATAAAAAACCAAGTCTGGAAGGATTCAAAAGAGTTTTATGTCCATGAAAATGGCCGCTACGTTAACCATTCGCGGCCGGTGGCATCGATAGAGGTCCAGGGCCTGGCCTACGATGCCCTTATGGTGTCAGCTGAACTTTTTGGGCAGCGGTCGCAAGAGCTCAAGAATAAAGCCCGTAAACTCCGAGACCGCACTATTGAGCTGCTGTGGTTGCCCCACAGAAATTACTTTGGGCTGGGAGTCGACTACGATCAAGAGGGCGACCTGCGGATTATCGAAACCCAGACTGCCAACCCGGCTTCGTTGCTCAACTGCGGCTTTTTTAACGACCTGGCTAAAGATGTCAAAGAAAAGTATGTCAGTGATGTTATCCGGAATATTATGGGCACTGAATTTTTGACTGACGCTGGTATACGCAGCCGGGCGCTTAGCGAAGCCAACCTTATTCCGTTTTGGGATTATCACGGCAGTTACGTCAGTTGGCCGAAAGAAACTTTTGATATAAGCAAAGGCCTTCGGCGTCACGGCTTCCCTGAGTTAGCTAAACAGCTGGAGAACCGTCTGCTAAATGTGGTGCGTAAAAGCCGCGGCTATCCGGAATTTTTATATGTCGATCCCAGGGGACGGGTACTTGGGGCCTCTTCTAATGCCCATCGCCACACCCATTCACTACTGGTCAAAAGCACTAATGTACCCGAAAGCATCCAAGCCTGGACGGTGTCGGCAATTGTGGCTATATTAGCCGACCGCCGGCCGGGTATTCGCCTGGGACGCGTCAGGCAAGAGCCGTGGCAGTCAAAGTTAGAAAAAGAGGTCTTGATCCATATCCCTAAAGTCGCGCGGCTTCGGGCTAAAGCCTTGAGCGCCCGTTACCCGGACTATCCCTATAAATTGACAAGGGAATCAAAATGAAAGTAGCCATTGTCGCCGACCCTATTTATCCAGTGCCCCCAAGAGCTTATGGTGGTACCGAAAGAATGATTTTCTATCTGATAAAAGGACTGCTAGAAGCCGGGCATGAGCCGGTACTTTTTGGCCCAGGTGACTCAAAAGTCGATTGCGAAGTAGTGCCGATAGTCAAAAAATC
>DATESY010000055.1:0-13578 GCA_035283865.1 Saccharimonadales bacterium (SeqCode) | reverse complement strand
TTCCTTCTCAAAGGATTTGTTGCGCCAGGTTCTTTTCCTTGGTTGGGGTTGAACTTTCTTAGCCATAGTAAATTTCCACCTACTTAATTAAAGAGTTTAACTTATTTACTCTGCGTATCAATTTCTGCAGCTGCTCATTATTGGTAGTTTGTTGCATTTTGGTAACAAGCTCGGTTTTGGTTTTTTTGACATAGCGCCCAATTAGACGCTGTTTAAGGTGAGCTGCCTGCTCGGCCAAATCCTGGCTGGGCAAATCTTGATATAGCTCCTCAAACTGTAGTGCTATAATTTTAACATAATCAGAAGCTCCCTGCAATTGCTGGGCAGTCGCTGGCTTGCCGGCCAGCACCTCTATAAAATCCTTGGAAGGTTCACCTTTAAAGTCTGGGTTTTTACGCAAAAACTCCAAAAGAGCTCTTGGTGCACCTTCACTAAAATATTCCGGTCCCATGTCTTTCAGTAATCCTCTTAACTTGGGCTGCATCAGAGTCATAGCCAGCAAATGGTCCTGCATTTTCTGGTACTCAGCCTGGCTCTTGTCGCTGCCCTCAGCCTTTGGTGTAATTTTCCTTCTAGGCATTGATATTAAATCACTAGTTTTACTGTCTAACTTAGCCCGCACGGCTTCTAGGCTGGTGTCGGCAGCGACAGCAACAGCTTTAAGGTAATGTTCCTGTTCAACCTGATCACTGAGCCGCCGGATGGTGACTAAAAGAGCGTCGCTAAAAGCCCGCTTACCCTGGGCTGAAGATAGATCTAGCGCCTTTTGGTAGTGTTCAATCAGCCAATCAGGGGCGTAAACGGCTTTGTCTATAGCCGTTTGCCAGTCTTTAACGCTCTTTTGGATCAGCTCGTCCGGGTCTTTGGCGGCAATTGTAACGATGCTCAGGTTCACGCCGGCTTTTTGGGCCAGTGGAATAGCCCGTTCGGTAGCTGTGATGCCGGCTTGGTCGGCGTCAAAGCACAGCCGCACATCACCTGTGAAACGTTTTAGTTCGCGCAGGTGCCGCTCGGTTATGGCTGTACCGGCGCTAGCTACCACATTAGTTACACCCGCTTGGTGGCTGGCAATGACGTCCATATTACCTTCCACCACCACCACAAAAGCTTTCTTTCTAATAGCTTCCTTGGCTAGGTGCAGGCCAAAAACGTGGCTGCTTTTATCGTAAACCAGTGTTTGGGGAGTATTTATGTACTTTGGTGCATCTTTTTCATCAACCAGCAGTCGGGCGGTGAAGCCAATGACCGACCCCCGGCCATCATGCAAGGGAATCATGATCCGGCCGCGGAACATATCACTAGGCCGGCGTAAACGCTCAGTGCTAACGCCAGCCAGTTTGGTTTCATCAGTTGTAAAGCCGTGTTTGGTTAAAAAGTCGGTTAAGGCAAAACCGGTATTGGGGGAGTAGCCGATTTGCCAGGTAATAAGTGTTTGTTTGGTGAATTTACGATCTTTTATCAAATAGCTTAGGGCAGTTTTATTGACTGTTAGCTGTTTCTGGTAAAACTTAGCTGCCAGTTCCAGGGCTTCCACAGCCCGGGCCTTTTGGCGGCTGCGGCCTTTGGCCTGGCCGCTACCAAACTGTTCCAAATCAACGCCGGCTTTTCTAGCTAAATGCTCGAGCGTAGCTCGAAAGTCTAAGCCTTCCATTTCCATCACGAAGCTGAACATATCGCCGCCCTTACCAGAAGAGAAATCATGCCAAATCTGTTTTTCCGGACTGACCATGAAGCTGGGGGTGCGTTCATTGGTCCAAGGGCTAAGACCCTTGAAATTGCGACCGGAACGCTTCAGCTGGACGTATTCACAAATTACGTCCTCAATGTTCAGTCTAGACTTAACCTCAGCCACCGCATCCATAACCTTAGTTTATAGCCTATAGCCTAAAGCCCAAAGCTAAAGCTTTATGTCCTAAACTGTTAGAATAATGCTTATGCCTCCCCAGAACACGCAGGTTCCTGCCCCGGCACCCGGGCAGTTCGAATTTATGCTCAAAGACCAGCCTAAGCCACCTGGCCGCTTGGCTAGTTTTTTAGCTTGGATGCCCAGGCCGGCTAAAATAATATTAGCGGCAGTCGGTATTTTATTCATACTAGTCATCTTTTATAGTCTATTCTTTGGTGGTAAAACCACCAATACTGACCAGCTGACTTCAATCATGGCCCGGGCCCAGGAAATTGCCCGAGTTAGTGTACTGGCTCAGCAACAATCGACAAATGCTAATACCAAGGATTTAGCTACGACCGCTGAAACTACTTTATCTAGCCAAAAAGGGCAGCTACAGACATACTTGCTGGACCAGAAAGTAAAAGTTGGTGCTAAAGCATTAGCGGCCAGATTAAATAAGGATACTGACAAACAACTAGCTGCAGCCTTGCAAAATAACAATTACGACCAAACCTATTTTACTTACCTAAAAACCAATCTGGCCAGCTACCGAGATGCCCTAAATATAGCTTATAAAGATGCTGGTAAGAATGCTCAGGCCATATTAAACAGTGCTTACCAAAGTGTTCAAACTCTACTTACTGCGCCTGCGCTTAAGTAGCTACTAAATCGTGGCTATGTCGGATTAAATCTTTTACTTCTTCCCAGCTTAGCTGGCCGGAAAGAATGATAGTATTCCAGTGCTTTTTACTTAAATGGTAACCAGGCAGTACAGTCTCATATTTTTCACGCAAAGTTTCAGCTAGCAGTGGATCGCATTTTAAACTCAGCTGCACTGGTTCTTTCTTTTCTTGGATTAGAGCAAACATTTTATCTTTTACTTTATAGACTGCTACATCTTCACCAAATGGATAGTCCAGTTTAGCGCCGGGCATACTCAAGATGTATTTCTCAACTTTTTTATGATCCATAAACTATTTCTTGATTTTAGTATCTTCCGGCCTAAAGCCCAGGCAAGCGGAGTTAATGCAAAAACGCATACCAGTTGGCTTATCAGCAGCATCATTAAAAACATGCCCCAAATGACTGCCGCAGTTAGCACACGTTACTTCAACACGATGCATGCCGTGGCTGGTATCTTCGACTAATTTAACGGCTTTGGTGTTGGCTGGGTTATTAAAGCTCGGCCAGCCAGTGCCAGAGTTAAATTTAGTGTCTGAGCTAAACAGCTGGGTACCGCAAACCGCACAGGTATACATGCCTTTTCCTTTGTGGTTCAGATATTTACCGGTAAATGGCGCTTCGGTGCCCTTTTCGCGAAGAATATGATATTGCTGTGGTGTTAGTTTTTTCTTTAATTCTTCATCCGTAAATTGCTTTGCCATTTATTCCCCCCTCCCCTCTAGTAATTCTCTGGCGGCGGCGGAGCCAATCCTTCGCTCGACTTCTTCGAACCCTCCAAACATATCTATGATCTCTGGTCTTAGCATACCGCTATCAAGCGCTCTGCTAATTGCTCGCTTGACATCAATTTCATCGTTAACAACTGTCTCCCCATTTAAGTAATGCTGAAGCCGTTCTCGTAGCTTTTTATGCTCGTCTGCTGACAGGTTTGGTGCCTCTTGTGGTTCTGCCATAATTTTCTCCTTTTTACATCCTCTCTAGTACTGGAATATTAAGCAGCTTCAGTCCATTTTTTAGAGTATTAGCATACGATTCAACCAATTTAAGTCTTAGCGCTTCCCGTGAATTGCCAACTACCCGATTATTCTCATAAAAACGGTTAAAAGTTTGCGCCAGTTCATATAAATAAGTAGCGATATGGTGCGGCATCAGTTCACTGACCGCCTTTTCTATAACTTCCGGATATTCACTTATTTTTCTGGCTAAGCTTCTCTCGCCTTCTTCGAATTTATCGATTTTCATATCTTGAACCTCGGCCTTTTGCAATATGCTTCTGGCCCGCACGTAAGCATATTGCAGATAAGGACCGCTATTGCCCTGCAGGCTGACTGATTCAGCCGGGTCAAAGATGATGTCGGCACCAATACGGCTTTTCAAGAAGGCATATTTTACAGCCCCTAGAGCTATATCAGCATTTTCCTGCTGATTAATTTCCTTATTAGCCGCCATGGCGGCATCCAACACGTCTTCGGCTTTAATGATATTGCCCAGCCGGCTGCTCATTTTCATCCCGCCGGCCAGCTTTACCAGCCCGTGGGTAATATGGGTAGTTTTTTGGACCAGTTCAGGAGCAAATTGCTCAACGGCCTTAAGTACAACTTGCATATATTCATAAATTTCATTGCCGGTAATGACAATGGATTTATCAAAGTGGTAGTCTTCCCATTTTTTAAGAATCAGGCCAACATCCTTGGTCTCATATGTTGGCAAACCCTGACTGTTAATAAATACCCGGGTGTGCATATTATGTACTTCGCCTTTAAAAACGATGGCGCCGTCAGATTCTTCAAAGACTTTGCCGATGTTGGCTTTAACAGCCTTTAGCCCCGGCCCGGCTGTTTCGCTTTCCGGGTAATATTTCTCAAAATGGCTGCCTATACGGCCGTAAAACTCGTCAAAGTATTCATAACTCCAGCTGCGGGTAGTCCAATAAATTTGGGCCAGTGGCGAAGCCTTGTCGCCTTGCTCATGGATTTGGTAAAGCCGTACGTTCAGCTGTTCAATTTCGGTTTTGGTGGCTTTGGTTTTCTCATAGGCGTTATTGCCTTGCACATAGCGCTCGGCTAGCCACTGCGCACGTTGGCCTTTTTCAACTTGCGCCAGTTTTTCCGGTAGCTCACCGCCAAGACTACTCAAAATGGCCCACATAGTTTTAGCCACGTGCAGTCCCACGTCACCGCCAAAGTTAACGCGGTGCACTTTAGCGCCAGCCGATTCCAATACTTTAGCAATAGCGTCACCAACTACACTGGTGTAAAGATGACCGACATGCAGAACCTTAAAGGGGTTAGGATCAGAGTACTCAACCACAACCTCCTGCCCCTTTAATGATTTAGTCGGCTCGGCCGCTAAAAGCTTAGCCAGCGCTTCGTCACTCAACCAGAAGTTAATAAAGCCGGGGCCGGCAACTTCGATCTTGGCTAACATCGGGCTTTTTAGCTGGGAAACCAGCTGCTGGGCAATATCACGGGGCTTTTTATCTTGCTCAGCCGCCAGCTGCAGAGCTACATTAGTGGAAAAATCACCAAATTGTTCCTCGGGCCGGGTAAGTTCAGGTTCAATGTCGGCGTTAAAGGTTTCTTTAACGGCAATTTTAATAAGGTCCGCAAGCTCCTGCATACGCTTATGATAACAGTTATTTTTCTCTTGTGGCTACCGGCTTTAAAAACAGCCAAAGCGCAAAATAGACAGTGCTGATTAAGACAAACAAGATAGCTGTTACGTTCAATGCCCGTGGGTAACCAAAGGGGTTAATCAGCCGGTCGGTGATGTTCAGTATCAGACCGCTAGGATTAGTCAATATATCCCAGGTATTCCAGCGCAGATCCCGGCCCAGATAAATGGCAAAGCTGATCAGTAATATAACCGCGCCAATCAAAAGGGCGCTAGAAAATATATCCAGCCGCTTAAGTAACTGCCGATGGACCATAAATAAGCTGGCAAAGCCCAGTAAGAAACCAGTTAATGTTAGGGCAGTGATCATAGCGATGTCATACAAATAACTAATCTCGCCACTATCAAAGACGTGGATAAAATCAGTCATAACATACCAGGCATTGGGCAAAAAAAGCAGCCAGAGCCCGGTTAAAACTAGGGATCGCCAATTGCGCCAGCCCCTGCTCTGCAGCTGCTGCACCAAAACCCAGCCAAAGAACAATGCCAGCCAAGCCAACAGCAGATTCTCCGGCACAAACCAGTAGCGTGAAACGCCGGTGGCCAGCAGACGGAAAACAAACAGGCCCAGGCACAGGGCGCTTAAGATACCAAGAGTCTGCAAGAATCTCTTTTCCACACCGCTAAGAACCATGCCTGCATTATAGCCCATAACAGATGTAAATAAGGTTCAGGTGCTAAACTAGTAAGAGCTATGAAACTAATGATCATTTGGGGTAGCACACGCAGCGGACGTAAAGGCGGCCCAGTAGCTGATTGGGTTAAAAGCGAAGCCGCCAAAGACAAGCACTTTGAGATAGATTTTGTTGATCTGCGGGAACTTAACCTGCCCTTCTTTGATGAACCGACCAGCCCCTTTAGCATGCAAAGCCTGGATGACTATACCCATCCTGAAGCTAAAGCCTGGGCTGAGCGCGTGGCAGCCGCCGAGGCGGTAATTATTGTTACCCCTGAATACAACCACGGCCCACCCGGAGTGCTCAAAAATGCCCTAGACACTGTTGGTAAGCCCTGGATAGATAAACCGGTCGGCTTAATTAGTTACGGCGGCATTGTTGGTGGGGCCAGAGCTATTGAACAACTGCGTTCTATTACTATCGAGCTTGGGTTAGTTAATGTAGCTAACGCTATTCACTTCCCTAGGTTTGAAAAAGCTTTTGAATCCGGGGAACAACCCAACGAGCAATCCAGCGAAAATCTCAAGAAAATGCTTGATGAAATAGTCCGTCTTAAGACAGCTTTTAGCAAAATTTAGTATTTAATTAGCCACTGAGGACTATCAGCCAAGTGCGCTAGGCGGTACTGCAACTCTTGTAGCATCTTGGCTCGGCCTTCATTGCCAGCACCAAGGACATTAAAGGCCACATACGGTTCATGGACATCAAAACCGCAAAGAGCTAGCGTGGTGTGATTAATTGGATGCAGGATCTGCAGAGCTGTAGCTTTATGCTTGCCATTTTCCTGGTAGTATTCACTCGGATCGCCACTAGCCATAATTAACATTGCCTGTTTGCCGCGCAGCAGGCCGTTTTCATAAATTTTACCACTGTCCCAAGTCACACCCATGGCCAGTACCCGGTCAAACCAACCCTTTAAGATGGCTGGCACGCTAAACCACCAGATAGGCGACACAAAAAGCGTGATATCGGCTTCTTTTAGCTTCTGGATCTCAGCGATTATATCCGGTGAGAAAGCCAAATCTAGCTTAGCGGCGTGCTTTTGTTCCAGCATATAGTTAAAGTGGCCACCGCTAGTGGTTACAAAGTCCCACTTTTGGGCTGTGGCATTAAAGCCCTGCCCCCACAGATCGCTGACAGTAACATTATGGCTCTGACTGCTCAGTACCTGCACAGCCAAGTTCTTCATGGCCGCCGTAAAGCTGGTCGGCTCATGATGGGCATAGACAATCAGGACATTCATTGCCCTTATTTTAACTTAAGCACTAAGAAAGTTCTTGTTTAAGCTGAAATCGGTCTGACAGCCTGATCGCTCATCTTGAAGATCATCTGGCTAATCTTCCAGCTGCCATTGGCTGTCTTGACTAGGATGTAATCAATGGTGCCTCGGACTGTCCAGGCATAGCGTTCACCACGATCAGCCACATAATGGATGTGTTCAACGTTAGTTGTTACTTTAGCCCGTCGGGAATTTAACATACGTACCCCCAGGCGCCTAATAAAGTGGCGGGTTGAGTAAAAGTAGCTGCCGATTTCTTTGCGCCAGTTGTCTATCAGACGCTTTTTAGAGATTGTGGACGGCGTCTCGCCACTAATAGACTTGTTATCCACAAATGGCTTTTTAACAAAGTAATTCTCTAACCTCTCCCACTGCTTAAGGTCCTGCAACATAGCTACACTATTAACTACATCCTTGATTTGTTCTTTATCTGTCATAGCCAACCTTTCTTTGTTTGTACCTTTAGTTTAACTCAGCGAAGCTGAGAATAAGCTAAAGGCTTTAGTACTTTTTTATTTTAGCTTTTTGCTAATCAAATTAAGTGAGATTTCTTACAATCTGGCGGGACAGACGGGTCTGGAGCTTTAGTCAATTCCCCAAAATTTCTTGACTTCTACATCATCTACGCCATAGAACTTTAGCTCAATCATATCTTTTAGGTCGCTAATTATGTGGCCGATACCAAATAAAATTAAATAAATTCCAAACCACTTCGAATGTAGTACTATGCCTACCACTAATGCCAGCATGCCGTAAATCCAGTGGTGTGGTGCTTTCAAATGACCGCCCAAGATGTGACCAATCCGGCCAACGGAGTAAGCCCCGAATAGGACCAAAAAATAGATTATGAATCTCATATTTATGGCGGAGGGAGAGGGATTCGAACCCTCGGTGCTCTTGCGAACACACAGTCTTTCCAAGACTGCCAATTAAACCGCTCTTGCATCCCTCCTCGCTTAATTTATTGTAGCAAACCTACCCCTGTACTTTTTTACAACCTTTTTCTATTGGCTTAAGCAAATTGTCAGGCGTACACTAAAGCTTGAGAGATAAATAATGTCCTTCCTAGGGGGTGGTAGGGCATATTTTTTAAACTTCAATAAACTCAAAAAAGGTAAACATCAATGGCGCTAATTGAACTTCGGGAAGTTTCCAAACTTTTCGGCTTTGGCGAAGCGACAACCCTGGCACTCGACGAGGTTGATTTGACTGTTGAAAAAGGCGAGTTTTTAGCCATCATGGGTCCTAGTGGTTGTGGCAAAACCACATTGATGAACATCATTGGCCTGCTGGACCGCCCGACCCACGGTACTTTCCTAATAGATGCCAAAGACGCTTCCCGGCTACGGCCTAACCGCCAAGCTAAACTGCGCCGTGACCGCATTGGTTTCGTCTTCCAGTTCTATAATCTCCTCCCCCGGTTAAATGTGCTAAATAATGTCGCTTTGCCACTAGCTTACCGTGGCATGACACCCGTCAGGCGCCTTAAGCGGGCCAGCGATATGCTAGAACTGGTCGGCCTGCGCGACCGCGAATATTTTTATCCTAAGCATCTTAGCGGCGGTCAAATCCAACGGGCGGCTATTGCCCGGGCTTTAATTAACAACCCCAGTATTATTATTGCCGACGAGCCGACCGGTAACTTAGACAGCCACGACAGTAAAGTTTTAATGGAGCTACTGGCTGACATCCACCGCCAGGGCAACACCATACTAATGGTTACCCATAATCCGGAACTAACCCGCTATGCCAGCCGGGTAATTTATATGCGCGACGGCACGATTGTCGAAGATGAATCAACCTCTATTGGCGCCGTAGCCAAGGGTGCCCTGCGGACCTATCTGCGTAAGCGTAAAACTACCGAGGAGGACACACTGGCTGGTGTCTCAGCCCTGCTAAAAGACGTACCGGGTAAGGCTATGGCCAAAGGCCCAAAGAGACGTTTGCCTAAAAAGGTCTTTAAAAAACGCTCACGCCGCAGAGCTAGGCGAAAGGTTAAACACTAATGTGGAGCGGTAACCTAAAAACAGCCATTGCCAGTTTGCGCAGTGCCAAGTGGCGAAGCTTGCTAACTATGCTGGGTATCATTATTGGTGTCAGTTCGGTGGTGACAGTAGTTAGTTTAGGCGAGGGACTAAAGCAGCAAGTGGTTGGCCAGATCCACACTCTTGGCAGTGATGTCTTAACGGTCCGGCCGGGTAAGCTAGTCAGTGATGGCTCAGCCCGTCAAAGTCTTAACCTGCTAGCTTTCTTAAGCACCTCTACGCTCAGTGAGCAAGACGTCTCGACCATTGCCAAACTACCGCAGGTCAGCACAACCGTGCCGGTTAACTTTGTAACCAATAGTGCCGCGGCTGGCGGCCTACAACTGGATAACGTATCGGTGCTTGGTACTGATGCCCAGCTTAATGATCTGCTGCGGCCAAAAATGGACAGTGGCGCCTTTTTCACTAAAGAGAATGCTAACGATAACGTAGCGGTTATTGGTTCAACCATAGCTGCTCAGCTTTATAGCGGTTCCAATCCGCTTGGCCACCCTATTAGCGTCTTAGGCCGTGATTTCATTATCCGCGGCGTGTTCGCTCCATCGGCTGGTGGCCTGGTGACTATCCAACAATCTGATCTTAACTCCACAGTTTTCCTGCCCTTTGGCCCAGCTAAAAGCCTGGTCGATAACCGCACTAACATTTCCCAAATACTAATAAAGGTAAAACCAGGCGTTAATCCCGATACGGCTGTCGCCGAGATCAGAAAAGTCCTGTTGCAAAACCGTGGCGGCAGCGAAGATTTTAGCGTGCTTAAACAGCAACAGCTGCTGGAGTTAACAGGTAAAGTGGTTAATAAGGCTACTGGCTTTGTTACCGGCTTGGCCGCCGTGGCCCTGCTGGTTGGTGGCATCGGCGTTATGGACATTATGCTGGTCAGTGTCAGTGAAAGAACCAGGGAAATCGGCATTAGAAAAGCTATTGGTGCTACCAATCGTCAGATCCTTGGTCAGTTTCTAACTGAGGGCTTAGTGTTAACCATTGGCGGTGGCTTTATTGGCATATTAGTATCGCTGATGATCTTTGGTTTTTTGCGGCTCTATACCGGACTGGAGCCGGTAATTAATGTTTCGGTTATGTTACTGGCTGTCAGTGTATCTATTGCCGTAGGCATTATCTTTAGTGTGGTGCCAGCTCTAAAGGCAGCCCGTAAACACCCGATTGATGCGTTACGGGGTTAGAAATACTTAACTTGTTAAGTAGTTTTACTTAAATTCGGTTTTAACAGAATTATAAAACTTCTTAAATTCTGGCAGCTTTTTTTCGTACAATTCTTTCGTGTAATCGAAAGTGAAGACGTCAGGATATTTAGTCATGTTTGCAATAGTCTTTTTTAAATCTTCGATACAGTAATCGGGCCAACCAGCTTGCTGAGCCTTTTGCCATCGGATGACCGAAAAAATCTCTAGTTTATCAGCGTCACGGATGATTTTACCCTCAATCGTTATCGGATTAGCGGTGCTTTTATGAAAACGAATTGCTTCATAGGTAGAGTCTGCTACATCTTGGCTGACAGCACGCTCTAAAAGATCATCACGGGCCATGACCGCACTAGCTTCTTCATGAGGTTCTTTGCCTAGAGTTTTGGCTACATCGTGCCAATAGCCACAAAGCTCAAGAAAATCTTGGTCGTTATAATCAAGGGCTTTGGCAATCTCTTTGGCCTTTTGCACCACTCTTTCCGTGTGCGACAAATCATGTATGACATCTTTATAGCCTTTGTAATAGCTCTTAGCTTTCGCTATAGAGTCAACATAAGTCTGATTCATACTATTTGTCGAGTTCGATCTTGAACTTTTCTACTAGCTCTACAGGCGCTGGATTGACATTATTCAGTAGTGCCAAATAAATACTAACGAAATCGCCATAAGCTACAGCCCAAAGTAATTGTTCTAAGATGGTTTCGCCTTTAACCTGCACTACGTTCGGTGCTGGGCGGCGGCCAGAAAGTAGTTTTTCGGTAACTTCAAAGCGCTTTTGAACTCTTGGGTGTTCTAAATTACTACGCAGATCAACAATGCCATAAGGCTTCTCTATAGGATGGCTGGACCAGCCAATCATTTCATTATGGTTAAATTCTGGATATTGGTTCCACCAAGCGACATTCTTGGCATTCTCATTAAAATTAATCTTCCACTTGTAAGCAGCCGCTGCCAGCAGCGGGCCGGAGTAAATTACTACTGACTTGCCGGCCAGTTCCTCAGCCAGTTTTTTAGCTGGGTTATCCTTGGTTGGAACGGTAGCTGTCCAAGCAGCAACTTCCTTTTTTAGAAACTCAGCTGCTTGGCTCATGGTTGCACTGGCCTGCTCTTCTTTAACTAAACCAGCCGCTTCCAATATAACGATCAGGGCTTTTAGGTTATATAAAACGGCATAACGTGGTTGCTCAACTTTGGGGATTGCCAGATACGGATAGCCTTTAGCCTGAGCAATCTCCTTTAACTTGCCGCCACTGGCTATTACTACAATCTTGGCGCCTTTAGTTTCAGCTTCAGCTAACGCCGAAACCGTCTCTTCGGTATTGCCGGAATAGCTGGAGGCGATGAACAATGTCTTATCTGAAACATAGGCCGGGATATTGTAGCTTCGGCAGATCTCAAAAGGCAGGCTGTAGCCAGGCCAACTAACGCTTAGGGCGGCAGCTAAAGCAGAGCCGCCCATGCCGACATAAACTACATTTTCAAAAGGCCCACTAATTTCAGGCTTTGTAAATTCTTGAGCTAACTGCTGGCACTGACGCTGCGCAATACCTAGAGCATCCTGGCCATCGCGCTGATGGATGTATTTCAAATCATCAAGCATAACCTTGTTTGATCCCTCATTTTGTTTATAATTGTAAATGAAATCTTACTATAAACCTATCAGGGGGTGGAATGTTCCCAGGCGACGACCAAAACCAAAACTCTAATTCGGCTACGACGCCGACTGAGCCAGCTGCCGATGTATCAGCTAGCGACCTGCCGGCTGGCGTTGTCACACCAGATGACGCTGCAGCTCCTGAGGCACCTGTAGTTGAAGCTGACGCCGTAGCCAGCGCGCCTAGTGCCCCAACCATACCTGACCCGATGGTTACACCCGCCGCCCAGCCTGAAGCCGGTATTAATGGCGTAGCCATGCAAAATGGCTACATAGAACCAGCCTCCCAGATTGGGCCAGCTAAGCCGGCCCAACCAGACACCGTACCAACGGCCGCTTCTATGATCACCGCCGCTCCGGACGTAGCGGCAGTCGATCCAGACCTAAGCCAAATAAAGCAACAAGCCCTGCAAAGCCTAGAACCGTTAGTCGGTCAGTTAGACCAGGCACCGGAAGAAAAGTTCAAGACAATAATGATGCTTATCCAGGCTTCAGATAATTCTAAAATGCTTCATGCCGCCTACGACGCCGCTTCACAAATAACCGATGAAAAGACCCGGGCCCAGGCCTTGTTAGATATCGTAAACGAGATAAACTACTTTACCCAGCAGGCTAAAGGCGGGCAATAACTTAACTTTTCTTACGTAAACTATAGATAAAATGCAGACCGCCAACTATTGCCGCGGTGCCTACAAAGATGGCAATAACATCACCGGGACCATTGTTCGGTAACTGGCCGCTTGTAGCCACCGGCACATTTTGATTAGCACCGGCTTCCGGACTGCTAGGTGACGAGCTAGCCGGTGGGGACGGTGCAGTACCCTGCCCCTGTGTTTGTTCAGTAGTGGTTGGTGTGGGTTGAGCTTTACTGCCAGTCAGTTTGTCATAAACCCAGCGGCCCCCGAAGACAATCGCTGCCGCTACCAAAAAAGCCAGGATTATATACATTAAAACTACCGGCCAACGGCGTTCTTCATGTTCATGAAACTCATATTGAGAAGCCGGCGGTATTGGTGGCGGAGTTGGCACGTTAGTATCGGTCGGCGGCTGCGGTAACGGTTCTAGCTCCGGCAGTGGAGGGGCGCTGGTTGGAGCCGGTGAAGCTGGTTTTTCACCATGCGGAATATCTACCGATACATCGGGCTTGGCTTCATTCTCTTGATTATCTTCTCTAGGGTTCATAGATTACCTTGAATTTATAGGTATATTATATGAGAAAGTGCAAATAAAAGCAAGAGCATAACACCTTAGCATAAGTTTTAAGGAGGGGGAACGGGCTACATCATACCCATGCCGCCGCCCATGTCGGGGGCAGCTGGGACAGCTTTTTCGGGGATATCAACTATTAATGCCCCCATAGTCATAGCCGTACCGGCTACTGAAACAGCGTTTTGAATAGCTTCTTTTACGACACGGGTTGGATCGACAATACCACTATTAAGCATATCAACGAATTTTCCGGGCTGATTTAGATCT